>NZ_QUAJ01000007.1 GCF_003391055.1 Psychrilyobacter piezotolerans | reverse complement strand
AGAAGCCCTTCAATAGGGTTGAAAGTTAAATGGATTTTAAGAAAAACTTATCTGTATTAAAATTTTACGGAGGTAACACACATGTTAAAAGGAACAGTTAAATGGTTTAATGATGATAAAGGATTTGGATTTATTTCAGCAGAAGATGGAAATGACTACTTCGCACACTTTTCTCAAATTGCAAAAGAAGGATTCAAAACTTTACAAGAGGGAGCGGAAGTAACTTTCGAAATCACTCAAGGTGATAAAGGTCCTCAAGCTGCAAACATCGAAACTGTATAATCATATATAATTTTGAATATTCAAAGTGGTAGAGATTTCTACCACTTTTTTATTATCTTAATTTTATAAGTAGATTCCCTAATTAACAATTTGTAGTTTTGTTAATTAGGAATTCTAATAAAAAATAAAGATATAAGTCATTAAATATAAAAACAAATTCTTATTTGTTTATAGATCCCAACAAAAGCTAGACATTGATTTATTTTTAAAAAGGAAATTGTGAATCATTTTGTATAAATTATGCGAGTAAAAAAATTATTAAATACAACATAAACGTTCTATAAAAGATTTTCTGTTAGGTAAAGAAGGTCTTGGGTTGGAGAGAATTCTAAAAAATTTAGTATTATATTTAATATAAATTTAGAAATTGAAAAACATCAAAGATGAGGAGATGATTATTATGCAATATCAAACTGATGATGAAATGAAAAAAAGTAAACAAAAAGAAGAGATTCTTATAAAATATTTAATTGAAAGAGTCAAAAACTATAACTTTAAAAAAACTCACAGATATTCAAGAACTGACTTTCTTGCTTTCGAAGAAGATATTTTATGTGCAACAATCGAATTGAAAACTAGTACTAAGAATGTTTCAGATTATAAAAAAAAATTTGAAAAAGGTTTTTTAATAGATCAAGAAAAAATTTATAATTTAATTAAGTTATCTAAATTATTAGATTGTAGAGCACATGTTTTTGTTCTATATGCTGATTATGATTGCCTTTATCAGTATAAACTTAGTAATAAAGTAATAACGGAACTAGATCAACAATATAATGAATATCTAAAAAAAGAAATGTTTGTTTTGCCACATAGTGATTTTGAACAAAAAAAAATGCCTTTAGATTGCATTCGTGAACTAAAAAAATTAGAGGAAAGTGGGGAATCTAAAGAAAATAATTTTGCAGAAATGATAAAAAAACTTAACTTATAACATGAAAAAAATATAACATTTGATTTGGTGATGTAAGATAAAATTATCATTTGTTTAGATTAATATTGGTGGCGATGATACCCACTAAAAATCATAGTTACACAACTAAAAAAGGACAGATAGATTTAGTTTATCTAATTGCCTCTTTTAAGGATATTGAAATAAAACTTTACTTCTTGTAACGTTTATGATACTATATTAATAGTAACAGAGAGTCAGACAAGAGCTTCATTGGTTAAGAAGCCCTTCAATAGGGTTGAAAGTTAAATGGATTTTAAGAAAAACTTATCTGTATTAAAATTTTACGGAGGTAACACACATGTTAAAAGGAACAGTTAAATGGTTTAATGATGATAAAGGATTTGGATTTATTTCAGCAGAAGATGGGAACGACTACTTCGCACATTTTTCTCAAATTAAAAAAGATGGATTCAAAACTTTACAAGAGGGAGAGGAAGTAACTTTCGAAATCACTCAAGGTGATAAAGGTCCTCAAGCTTCAAACATCGAAACTGTATAATCATATATAATTTTGAATATTCAAAGTGGTAGAAATTTCTACCACTTTTTTATTATCTTAATTTTATAAGTAGATCCCCTAATTAACAATTTGTACTTTTGTTAACTAGGAATCATAATAAAAAAGTAAAGATATAAGTTATGAAAGTCATTAAATACATAATTATGGAATTTACACGTAATTCGGGATAGACCCTTTATATACCCTTCATATAGTTGTCAAAGTCTGGAGATTTTTTCAATAATTTTTTTACTGTTATCTCCCAGAAGTAAAAGGATGCCACTGTATTATAAGGGCTGTATTTATCAGTGAGTTCCATATATCTTTTTTCTGTAATATTCTCTTCCCCATAGACCCACTCTACACCTTTTTTTAGAGCCAAATCACCATAACTTCTTACATCGGTTCTACCCAGGGTAAAAATAAGAAACATCTTTACAGACCAGGGACCTATCCCCTTTATGGGAATATAAAGATCATATATCTCTGCCTCTGTCATCTGTTTGAGACTTTCCCTGTTTAAGAGTCTTCTATCTTTTGTTGCTGTCTTTGCCAGGTTCTTTACATAAGATGCCTTAGATTTTGAAAGTCCACAGGATCTGAGTTCCTCCTCTCCTGCTGCCAATATAAATTCCGGTGTAGCATCACCGTACTTTTCATCCCATCTCTTCCATATGGCATTACCAGAGGCAAAGGAAATCTGCTGATAGATAATATTGTATATCATTCCCATAAAAGGATCCTTTACTATACTCCTCTCCTCCAGCCTGCCAAAATGATCTATTAAAAAAGCCATCCTTTCACACGATTTCAGGTGTTCTATTACCCTGTCTGTTATCTCAAATTTTTCGTTCAACTTATCCCCCTTTTTCTATTTTAGTTTAGACTATTATAACATCTTTTTTTAATAATCATAGGAGCAGTTATTCTTATGGTTTCCCATTGCTCTTCGGTAGGTTTTAGAACCGCCTTCAGAAATTTGGCATCCTGGTATACATTTATAGATTATTCATTTCCTTAATGTATTTATAAAAACTATGCCTAGCCATCCCTATAGTCTCGATGACCTTTTTATCATTCATATTTTCCATATATCTCTTAGACATCTTCTGGATTTTTTTCTCTCTATACTTTTTTTAGTTATTAATTTTTTTCCATGTCCTAGCTGGACACCTTGAGCCTTTTTTAATTTTATCCATCTTGGTCTATTTGCAGTAGTTCCTGTAAAGGTTTCCTCTATAATTGTAGATGCAGTATCATATTTACTATAACCAAGTTGTTCTTCAAGTTCTCCATCTAAAGCACTTTCAAGCATTTGTCCCATCATTTCTTTAATTAATGCACTAAAATCCAAACTATTATTAGGTGTTTTACTAAGATATTCTCTAATTAGCTCTTTTCGCACTAATTCATCATGGGATAAGTCTTTTCTTCTTTTTCTCATAAAAAAACCTCCAAATTAATGTAATTGTAGTTTACACTAATTTGGAGGTTTGCATAAAATATGAGACAGACCTTCATTTTTATCTTTCTAAATCATTATTCTTTTTTCTCTTTTGAGGGAAAATAATTTTTCCTCTGTGTTCTGTTTTTTTCTTCTCTAATTTTTTAAAATTATCAACTAATCTTTCTGCTATTTTTTCAGAATCACTTGCTGCTTTGTATATTTCATTATTATCTTCTTTTAAAACTTTTATCCAGGATTTTATATAAGCACTGTGATTTTCAATATGATTATCTTTTAATTCTAAGCCTAATTCATTCTGTGTGAATATAGATGATATCTCGGCTCTTAGCTCTTCTTTTGCGTATTCTGGGCTTCCAAACTCATTACCTAGCTTTCTATCAAGTCGACTACTATGACCAGTACTATGAGCCATTTCATGAAGCATTGTCCCTAAAAATTCTTCGTGGGACTTAAAATTTTCTTTTAGTGGTAAAACTATATGATCATTAGCTGAGCTATAGTAAGCTCGATCTTGATTCTTTTCTAAAATTTTACATTCTGATGATTTTTTTACCTTTTCAATAAATTCAATACTAGTTTTATTAAATTCTAATTGATTGACTTTATTAATAGGAGGGATTCCATCTATATCACTGGCATTAAATACTCTAAAATAGTTAGCAATAGGTTTTTCTAATTTAATAAGTTTTTCTTCTCCTGTTAACTTGTCTTTTTCTTTTCTCGTAAATATCCACTTTTCTAATGCTATAGATTTTGCACCTTTTTTTACTTTCCAGCCTTTACTTTGTGCCTGCCTAAAGGTAACCCACCTAGGATCTTCTAACCCCTGCTGATCAGCTGTTATCATTAATTTTATTTTATTCCCACGACTATATGGTAAATCAGTAGTTCCATTTTTAGGTGTACATTGACTACTCCACCCTTTTATCCAGCTTAAACCATCTTTTTCAAGATTTTTAATAACTATCTCCGTTAATTTTTTCCTTTCATCGTTAATTACTTGTCGAGCTGTCCCCACCTTACACCTCCTTGTCTTTGTTTAAAAAATCATCTAACTCTACTTGTTCCCCTGGTGTTTCACAGTCTTCTAAAGTTACCCCATCATTCTCTTCAATCACTCCTAATTCTTCTTCAAATACCTTTTCCATTGATTTGTCTTTGCTCATTTTGTTGACCTCCTAATTTTTATGTTTTTTAAATTCAACAATCCCTATCTCATAAAATCTTTGTAGCTCATAGTTGTTACAATTATGGAATTCTAAAAAATAACCGCCTAATATTGCTTTGTTTTCTTTTAAAAGCCCGGCTTTTTCTATTAAGGCTCCTTTTGATATTAATTTGTGTGCTCTTTCCTTTTTCTCTTTCATAGTGAGGTGAAATAGTATTTTTTCCCCTATCCCTTCTTTTTTTAATAGTTGTTTTCCTCTTGGTTCTAATATTTTTAATTGAGATCTCTTTTTAAATTCTAAAAAATATCCCAGTAAAACTTCTTTATCTTGAGAAAGAATACCGGCTTTTTCCATTAAAATGCCTATCATTAAAAGTTTTCTTCCCCTATCTTTTCTTGATTTATATTTATTCTTTTGTAAGATTTTATTTTTTTTCATAGATAATATTTTTAATTTATATATTATTTGTTCTTCCCTTAAAGAAAGATTAGTATAATTCTTCATAGCTGCTCCTCTTTTCCAAGGTCTCCCACGGTTTACCGTTCTAGTTCAACTAGATCTTTATCTTTTTTATCTCTCAATGAAACTTTGATCCCATGTCCACTATTCTTATTTTCTAATATTTTTTTGAGATCTAGCCCTCTTTTAGCTCCTGAAGATCCAGGAACATATTTTTTAGTTGTTTTTAAAGTCTTCGTAAATTCTATCTTTTTATTTGAATAGTTAATCTGCATATCAATGTTTCTTTTGGCACCTTTAAAGCCTTTATGAATTTTTTTTCTTACCTTATCTAAGGTATCATCACTAAACCCTTTAGTTATGTCTATTTGTTTGGTATTTAGTTTAGTTAACCTGCTTTCAAAACTATTTATACTCTTTTTTAAATTTTTCTTTTCTAAAATTTTAAACATCCCTAAAGATCTAAGTTCTTTATCTTTTTTAGTAATTTCTATTTTGAGTTGATTTTTAATGGTTTCAATTTTTAAATATTCTCCTCTAGTTAAAATATTTAAAGTTAATTTATCTATGTTCTCATCACTAGCTTTTAATTTTAGGTTTTCTTTTATAGTTTTTAATTTTTTTATTCTCTCATATTCCTGGTCTAATACTTTAAACGCAATCTTAGATTTAATATTATTTTCTGATTTGTACCACGGTTTTTTATCTTCGCTCTCTTTGATTTGAAGCTCTTTTATTCCGATTTTTCCCCTGACTAAATCTATTTCAAAGTTAACTTTATTAAGTCTATTTAACTGCCAGTTTTTATCGTCCAAATTGTATGAGCTCTTTCTTGTTTTCTTTAATGGATCTGCTGCTGCTTGTTTTTTTGATTTTTTAAAACCATTTGAAATAATAGAATTTTCTAGATAATTTTTTTCATCTCCTAATACACGATATTGAGCTTTATAGTCTATCAGGGCACTAACTACCTTTTCATCGAGTATGTCTTGTTTTGGAGGTTTTAGGCTGCTTAAATACCCTTTTAATATGTCCTCTTCTTTATACAAGCCTTTAACTTCTAAAGATTTCTCAGAGGTTAATCTATCAGATTCTTTATCTATTAACTGGGAGATATTAGGATCTTTTAACTGACTATAGAATAGTTTCATTTCATCTCTTAATTTATCTTGATCTTTATTCTCTTTGTCAGTTTTAAATAAATAATTTTGATACATGTTTAAAGTACTGAATTTGTTTCCAGAGATATTATCTACAGCTTCTATATAGATCATATTTGTATCTTTTAATTGTTTATTTAAAGTTTCTTTATATAAATTTATTTCTTCCAATCTATTTTGTACTGTAAAATAATCACTGGTATCAATAGTGATTTTATTGTTATATGTATTTAGATCCATCTCTTCTATTTTTTCTCTAGGTTGAAGTTCATTTAAATCAGATTTTGATACATTATATTTTTCATCTAATATATTTAGACATTTTTCTAATTTTATTTCATAAGCGTCTTTAATTTGAATATATTTTGTTTTATACTTCTCACTCATTTTTAAATCATTTTTTAAATAATCTAGATTACTTACTGTTTGGGTTAATTCAGATTTTAATTCTAGATCTGTAGGTTTTCTTCTTATATCTTTTCTTAAAATTCGTGCTCTGTTAATCATTTTGTAGTAAGCACCATTACTACAAAAATTAAGAACAGTTTTATTTAATTTATCCTCTTGGAGCTTAGTTTTAGTTTTGCTATACTCTTCAATTAATTTACTTTTTTCCATTTGATGTATATCAGTTTTTTTCTTGTAATCTTCAAGCTTCTTATGTTTAATTAATTTATTTTCTTCATGAATTTTTAAAGACTTTCTCTCCCATTTGTTTAATGTGTCCTCTGTTTTTTGTAATATTTTTCCAGGGATATCAATAGGGTCTCTTAATAATAAATTGGCTTTATCAATATCTCCTTCTGAAAGTGCTTGGTTCATTTGTTTTTCTAAACTTAAATGACTAACTCTTTCGTCCAAACCCGCTTTTTCTAAATAACTATTTGTTATATCGGCAAAAAGTTTTCTATCTTTAAGTAATTTTTCTTTCTTCTGCCAAGTTCTATCTTTTTTAGCTCCGCCTTTTTCTGGATTTTTAGTATTTGCACGTTTAAAGAAAGTCTCTTTTTCTCTTTCTATACCATCAAATTTCCTTTCACAAAACATCAAATGGACATGAACATTTCCTTCTCCTCGATTATTAGTTTTATTATGGATAGCATAGGTATATGGGAAATCTTTTCCTATTATTTTTTTTACAAAATCATCGACAATTTGCTTATTTTCTTCTAAGGTTAATTCATTAGGAAGTGAAATTTCATACTCTTTATAGGGTCTTCTATTTACTTCATAAATATCAGCTCCATTCCAAAATTCTTTTGGATCTTCTTTCCCAAAATTAGGTATATTTCCAGATTCTTTATATACTAATTCCTCTTTTTTTGTTCCTTTGGAATATTTACCTTCTCTCAAGATATATTCTGCATGAGCTAATCCATGACCAACCGATCCATTTTTAGCTTTTAATCTATAGATTGCCATGTGACTACCTCCTTAAAAATTTATAAAAAAAAGTCTGTTAAAGAAAGCAATAATAAATTGCTTTTTCTAACAGACTTTGAGCTCTTGCTCACTAACCTATTTTAAATTTTAGAAAATAAAACTTCTGAGTTGATTTCTCCTCAAAACTTTATTTTTTATAACTTTTATCTTATAATTATATCTTTATTTTGGGGAAATGTCAAAAATAAAAATCCAGGCGAACGCCTTCTTCTGCAACGCAGAAGTTCCAATGCTTAAAGGGGTCAAGGGATCTCCCTTGCACGGCATAACTTTAGTTATGCGTATGCGTGCACTCCCTTATTTGCTTTAGGAGTGATTGAACACTCCCTTATTTGCTTTAGGAGTGATTGAAAAAGGCGGTCAAGAAATGACTGTCTTTTCTGTCTTTATTTTTTCTTTTGAATCTAAGCAAAAAGGATAATTAGAGAAATTAAATCTAGTTGTCTTTTTATTAGATTAATTTCAAATGAAAAAAAGGTATTTTTATATTTTCTTGTATATGATTTATAATTCAAATAAATATATGGAGGTAAAATTATGTCTAAAAGTAAATCGGGTAAATCAGGTAAATCTAATACTAAATCTGATACACATAACAGTAATAATCAAAATATGTCACATAATAACACTGCTTACAAGGGAACAACTAACAACAGGGCTAACCAATCTAACCCAAATAATAGTAATTATCAAGGTGGAAAAGGTGGAAAAAAATAAAAGAGGTTAAGAAAGAATAGTATAATCCCTCTTAAGTGGATACAATAAAAAGATCCAGTAAAGATAAGTTTTATAGTTTCTCTAATATTAGAGAAACCATAAAAAAGTTAAAATAATTAAAAGTAATACATAACAATTATGGGAAAATTTTTAAAAAAAATCTATTAAAAATATCATCAAAATAACTACTTTTAAATGTTAATTTTCTATAAAATATGGTAAAATTTAGATAGATAAAATGACATAATAATTAAGTAAAAAGTATATTCAAAAGGGAGGGGTTTATTTTGAATGATATTAAAATAATAAAAATCGAAGATGAAAAAAATGGAATATATAGAGTTGTACTTGAAACACCTAAAGGAGTAGCTCGAATGTGGATAACTGATGACGATTATAATAGCGGAGTATTAAATGATATTGGATCCGATGCATCTAGTTATTTAGTGAAATATAAAGATGAAATTGAAAAAGAATTAAGAAAATATAAATTAAAGTAGTAGAGAGCTATTCAATAGCTCTTTTTTCATTATTTAAGACATACTAAGAAGGGGTTATAAATTAAAAAAAAATAAGTAAATGAGAGGTAATAGATATGATGTTTAAAATAACAAAAGTGGATTGGAATAAAGTTAAAGATATCTTAGAACATAAGGAGTATAAAGATAAAAAATATGAAATAATAGTAGATGATTTAGAGGATAACATTAAAGGTCTTGAATTTACTGAAATAAACCTATACACTAATTATTCTCAATTTATAATTTCAGAAGAAACTGAGGATGAGGTAATAGATTTAATAGAAGAGTTAGAAAATAGGACACTCCAAAAAAATATGAAAAACTAATATTGAAAAAATCATACTTTTTGAACTTGGTAATTTCGAAAAAAGACTAAAATAAGGTACAATCTAAAATAGTCCCTCTGAAAGAGAATAATTTCAGGCTCTGTTATTGACATACAAAAAAGAAAGTCCTAATATATTAAAAACGAGAAGCAATAATTAAAGAATTATTACTCCTCATTTTATAAAAGTTTTACATTAATTTTTAGAGTTTACACAAAACTTGCAACAGCCCCGCCCCTAGCCACTTTTATTCTACTAAATTTAGGATAGTGCCACTTAATTTGTTTTTCCTTTAAGGATAAGGTCTTCTTCCTTATCTACAATACCTTCTTCTACTGACATATTATAAACTTCATAAAGTAATTTACTTTGAGCTGCTGAAGGGAATTCACCTTTACTAACTCTTTTTAAAATACTCATCTGTTTTTCCGTTACTTTAAAATCACCTTGATATTTAAGTAAATATTCTAATATTTCATTCCATTTAGTATATTCTACAACAAATATTTGAGCTTCGATACCGCTCATTAATTTCTTTTCTACTTTTTGCTTTCTTTTTTCTTGCTTAACTGTATCTTTATTTTTTAATAACTCTTCTGGGTAAACCAAATCTATTTCTACTTTTTTTAATTTTCTCCAACAATCTTCCTTTTTAGACCAAGATCCAATATTAGCATTTCCTGAGGCTCCAGCTAATAAAACTGGATATAATTTTTTTGCAATTTTCATTAATAAATTGTCAAAATCATCATAGACTCCTTGAGCTTTCCAAATTTCATTAAAATTAAAAAATTTTCTCTTTTCTTCTACATCTTTTGATAGATAAGCAAGGGTATAAGCTACAATTTGAGCTCTATATCCACCGTTATACCAAGGAGCTTTACTAATTCTTTTCTCTAAATGTCTAAAGATAATAATCTTAGCAATAGCTTCTTTAAAATAATTTTCTGTTATACTCATTGAATCTTTCTCTAATTGATTAGTGATTGTATCGGCAAAATTTAAAAAGCAATATTGAGCTCCCTTTGAAACAATATATGGTTTTTGTTTCCATGCCATCTCACCTTTTCCTAAAAGAGTTTTATCTATTAATTGAGTTTTAGGGTGTCTTTGTTGAAAACTGCTCTTTTTAGAAGCTGTTAAATAAGCCTGTTCGTTTAAATATTCTCCACGAACTCTTTCATAGAACCAATATGTTTTCTTTTGTCCTCCATTTAAAACTGGAGCTGCTATCAATTTTGAATGGTTCTTCATCTCTTTATGGAATGGACTATTGGAGAAAAAATCAGAGTTGTTTACTTTATTTTGTGTATTAGCATATCTTGCAACATTAGATACAAACTCACTATGTTGAGATATATTTGCAACAACAGACAGCTTCATTTGTACAAAGACTTTACTTAAATCTAATTTATCCTTTTTCCAAGCTGAATAAATTGAAGATGTAGTTTGTCCTCCATTTACAATTTGGAAATCATAAATTTTTGAAATATTACCCTTATTATTAAATTCTACTCTACTAGCCGTTGTTGTAATTCCATTATTATATGCAAAAAATTTTTCCGGGGCTTTAGAAATTGTAGTTCTCAAACCTTTATTAACTTTTCCTCTAAATTGTAAAAAAGTTCTAACATTTTGTTCTAACAAACGGCTTCCAAAATCATCATATATCCTTGCAATTTCTTGACCTGGAAATACTGCTAAATATGACTCATATTCACTATCTATTGTTGAAGCTTCTAAACAAGGTAGATCAACATCAACATTAAAACTCTCATCTTGATAGTTAACCATTTCAATATTAAATAGATAATTTATATCTATGATTCTATATTCAAAATCAAATCCTTCAATATTTTTATTTGGAATATCCTTTATGGTATTTGTTAATAGTCCATCTGTTAAAAGATAAATTTTTACCTTTGTTACTTTATTTTGCTTTAGTAAAGTTTCAATTTCATAAGCAACTTTATAACTATCAGATGTTTGTTCTAAATAGTTAGAAAAACCTACTAAAGATTTTTTAAAATAAGTTTCAGTTCTCCTAAACTTTGCTTCAAGATTTTGCTTGGTCAAAGTTTCAATTTTTTCTTCATTTTGATAGATTTCTTGATTAATCAGGATTAAAGTTTCTTTTTCTTCATCATAAGAATAACCACTAATTTCTATTCCTATTTTGAAAAATGGTCCGAAAAGAAAATTATCATTTAACTCTCCATCCTCAGCTAAGTTATTACAAATTTTATCGAAGAATGCTTCTGAAATTAATAACCCTCTTGCTTCAGCATCTCTTAAATAAAGTTGTACAAAATTTTCATGGAAATCTTCTATTTTTATACTCATATTTCCTTAACTCCTTTTAATTTACATTCTTCATAGGGAATTAAAACATTTAAATTAATTTTATACTCTACTTTAACAACACCTGTAGGAATGTCTTTGTTGGTAATTCTTGGAAACCCTTCTAAAACTTCAAAAGTTTCTATCCCATCTACAAGATAAGAGACAAGGTTATCGTAATCATCAAAACAATTATAACCATACTCTAATAATCCCTTTATGAAAGCAGTCTCTAACCCTAAGCTTTCTTTTCTTATTAAACTTAAAATCTCTTCAACTAATGTTTCTATAGTTTTTCCATTTTCATTTTTATCTAAAGAATAACAAACTAAAAATAAATTTTCTTTTATGTGCTCAAGCTGATTTACTGAAGAAATAGTAACTTCATTAGCTTTAGAGCTCAATTTTGATTTTACTTCTACACTTGTATTTTCATAAAGAAAATCTTGAATGTCTCCACTAAAACCTCTCCAAGAACTTATATTTTCACTTAAAGATAGATTTTTTAATTTATCATTACATAAAAAATTTAGCTCAGCAAACAATCCCATTTGAATTATCTCTGAAATATTGTTTTGCTTCTTTTTAAAAAGCTTTTTCCAATAATCAAAAACTTTATAAATAATATTAGTATACTTATTAAATGGTTGACCTTCTAAGTTTTTCAATAAATCTAAACATAAATAATAGAAAACATCTTTAAATTCACTTGTTTTCAATACAAAATATAACTCTTTTCCACAAGAAATTATTTCTATATTTTGAAATCTAAGGTTGTCATAAGTTTTTTTTTCTATGTTTTTTTCTAGTTTTAATTGAAAAGAGATATATCCGTCTCTAGTAATATATGCAAAGGCATCAACTTTACTCGGAATTCTGATTTTTCTGTCTTTCTCAAGGTTATCCCACCAAAAATTAATCTTCATCTTGAAGCTCCTCTTCCTCTAATAATTCTTTTAAATAGACACTATTTATTTTTAATCTAACAAATTTTTCTATTTTTTCACTAGAATTTGGATATACAACTCCATATGCTGGAAATCTAATGTCGGAATTTTCTGTAGTCTCTACTATATAAATAAATAATAATGGTCTTTCTAAGAATTTTCTTATCTCTCTTCTAGAATTGTTAGGAATTTTATTTTCCTTCATAATTGTTAGGGCTTCATCTGTTAATCCAATTTTTTCTGTAGAAATATTTGATAACATTTTTATTCTATAAGAATTTTCATCAGTTTCCATCAGTTTTCTTCTTGCATAAGTAAGGTTTTCTAATTTTGATAACTCTGTAGAAATAATTGGTTCCCCTTCTCCAGAAATAAAAGCGACATCAAAATTCAAATCATTTTCTTTAATATCTTTTAGCATGAAAGCAACAGGTAGATGAGTTTTTAAACTTAAAATATAGTCATTTTTATAGTTAAAAACTTTAAAATCATCTATAAAATCATAAATAATCTTCTTGTCAATGTTTCTAAAGACATAATTATTTTTTTTCTTAATATTTTCACTTATATTAGGAAGTTTATTTAAAATCTCTCCTACAGCTTTATAATTATGATCTATCTCATTTTCATTTTTCACTAAATGAGTTGTTTGCTTTAAGGTATTGTTAAAACTCATGTCAATATAATAGTCTTGAGCATTTCTTTGCTTATTTAAAGAAGTTACTTGTAAAGCACTTTCAGGATGGGTTCTAACTGCCAAACCAAACTCTTTTGGTGTTTTTTTCTTATCATTCATGTCCGAGAGAGTATCAACTAATTCTTCTGTAGCATTGATAATATATTCAAAATTATCAGCCATTTCTCCTGTCATATAGATTTTACAAAGGTCTTCATAACCTATCCTATATCCAAACCATCTTCCCATTTGCATTAAAGTATCATAAAACATAGTGGTTCTTAAAAAATAGCTGATACTTAATCCTTCTAAAGTAAATCCTCTAGCTAAACTCAATCCCCCTACTACAATGGCATATGTTGGTCTATCATTTCTATATTCTAAAGGAATTTTAGCCTTTTGATGTGCCTGTCTTACCATTATTTCTTGAACTTTTTTTGTTAAAACTTCTAATATGTTATCAAAGTTTTCCTCTATATCAGGGAAAACTTCATCATAAGTTTTTTTCATATCTCTTATAAAGTTACTTTGCTCTAATTTGTTGGACATTGCACCAAATGATTTTATTGATTTTTTTCCTTTTTCTAAATAATCTTCTATAAGATTACTAATATCTTCATGAATTCTAGTGAATCTTGTTGTATGAACTAACATACTATTATGTTCTGTTTCGTCTCCTCTTAAGCACCTTATTCCAATGTTTAAAAGAAAATTTCTAACTGCTTGCTTTAATGAGCTTGGTAACTCAGTAATTATATGGTCTATTTTATGTTTTAAAGGAAGCTCAACTTCATTGTCATCAATTTCTATGATATGCTTCCTATCTTGAGTTTCCTCAGTTATTTTAAAAATTTTAGAGGCTCCAAAATAATTACTAGGAGCTTCTAAACAATAAATAAAATCTTTAGGAAATAAATCGCCTTCTATATTATGGTCTATAAAAATATTTGCATATGGAGTAGCAGTATAGGCAACATAACTACTCTTTTTAAATTTACCAAGAATTTTTCTAATAGACTTATTTATTGCAGTTGGATCTTGATCTTCTTTGTTTGTATTTATTGATGCATAATCAGACTCATCATCAATAACTAATAAAGGATATGTTATTTCATTTGGGAATTCATCATTTAACCATTTAATAACATTTTTTAGGATACTATTATTTTTCTTTATAACCATAACCATTGGTTTATGAGTATCATGTAGAGATATTGCTTTTTTAGCATCTCTACTATTAAAGTCATCATTTTCTTTTGTTAAAGCTACAGGTCTTTTATCTTTAGTATTATTTTCTATATCTAAACCAACACCAACTTTAGTACAACCAGTTAATCCAATAAACCCCTCTTCTATTCTTTCTTGGGTTTGATTTCTTAAGTTATTCATTCCACCAGCAATAACTATAATAAATTTATATCCAGCATCTGCTGCTTTACATAATAATCCTGTAAAGTTTCCAGTTTTTCCAGATTGTACATGTCCAATAACCATCCCTAATCTATTGAAACCATCAACTTCAGGGTTCTCTATATGATTCATAACTATATCTGTATCTTCATCTAAATTTCTAACAACTTTTATTGGTAATTTTCTTTCTAAATTTCTTTTATATCTTTCCCAATAAAACAATTCATTTTTTTGCTTTTCAGCCCCTGTCCACCAAGTTGAATCTCTATTTGGATCTTCTTCAACTAAGCTAAATCCATTTGTTACAACAACACTATAGATTGTCTCTAATTCGTTTTGAATCTCTTTAAAATCAACTTTTAAGACATCTTCTAAAGTTATTCTTTTTAATTCAGTGGACATTGCTTGAAATGCTTGAAATATTACTGGGTTAGTAAATTGAGCTTTAACCTCATTTACTTTGTTTTCAATTATTTCCTCAGTTAGTTCTTCTTTGATTTCTTTTAAAAAACTATCAATTTTATTTTTCAGAATTTTTTTCGCGGACATCAGTCATTTCTCCTTTAAGTTCTGTCTTTTTAATAGCTTCAATCAATTCAGGGGATACTCCCATATCTATTAATTTTTGTATAGCTTCAGATATTTCTTCATTATTTTTCTGCTTTATCTTGTGTGGGTTATCATTTAGATGAGCTTGTATAAGTGGTAAAGGTAAATAAGACTCAATACCATTAACAAAAAGATTAAATAAGTTTTTTTGTTTTTCATCAAAGGTATTTAATAATTCTGAATATATAGGGTGTTTTTTTTTCAATCCAAACTTTATATTGTCTCCATCTGGTATTAAATCCCAAAATTTTTCTATATTTTTATCCGTAATTCTTTTTCCTCTTCCAGTATAAGGCCTTGATCCCTTTGCTGTGACATTTTTAATTATTCTCTTTAACTCTTTAGATATTGCTTTTACGGGTTTGGCAGTAGATTTTTTTATATCAATTCCCCAATAACTATCTTGATTATTAGGAATATCAATCATTATTCTAACTAATTTATGTGAATCAGATATTTTATGTAAGCCTAACCATGTTCCATGGATTAAAAGTCTGTTAGCTCTATATACATAAAAACCTTGAGTTTTAGTATATCCCTCTTCAGTTCCATATTTGTCGTAATCTTGCTGACTAATTTTGCTATGATGAGGAAGTATATATGGTTTTATCTTTATATCTTCGTCATAAACTTTTAATTTTTCCTCTCCTAGATCTTGTGTTGCAAAGTTTTCTGAATTAAATGGGTCAAAAGATTCTAAAGGATTATTATTTAAAGAGATATTTACTTTCCTTCTAGAATTTTTATTATCTAAGAATCTATGGAATGTCATAGATAAGTGATTTCTTAAAGAGTAAATTAAATTTTCGTATTCATCCTCTTCATACCTATCAATCTCTTCTATAATTACTAAAGTTCCTGATTCTTGTAAGGTTAATTCATTATAAAATTCTGTAGAATCATAATCTAATTGAGGGGTTAATAAATACCATTCATTTGTTTCTTCTATATGATTTAAATCCCATACCCTTGCATTTATTTTATTACCTTTCTTACTTATAACTGTTAGCTTTTTCCCTTGAGAAAACGAGGCTGTTTTTAATCCTAGTCCAAACTTACCTAAGGCCTTTCCACCCCTATTTTTATTTGGATCTTTAGAAGCTAATCTCATAGCCTCTACTAATTCTTCCTCATTCATTCCAAAACCATTATCCAATATTAAAATTTTAGGTTGTGGTTTTAACTCTATATTTATCTTTATATTTTTAGCATTAGCATCAATACTATTATCTAATATATCAGCTATTGCAATATTAAAATTATATCCAACATCTCTAAGAGATTTTATAAAATTACTTAGATTTGGTTTTACAACTTCTTCTCTCATCAATTATTATCTCCTCGGTTTAAACCTTTTATCGTTTAATGATTATATTTAATAAAATAATACAACAAAACTCATTATATTTCCATTTATTACTACATTTAAATTAAATTTATTAATAAACCTATACTTAAATTAATAAAAACACATAAATTTTTATTGTATTAAAATCATCATAGGAACTGTTTTTCTATTTGCAGGCTTTTTGGACGCCCTCTTTTCCGGGCAAATCTAGAGATAAAAAAAGATCTAGTAGAATAGCCATATACGGCTATTCTACTAGATCTTTTTTTATCTGTGGTATTTTTATAACTTTTAATTATAAAACGTCAAAACATTCTTTTGCTAATTTTTTAATAAATTTTTTAATTTCTTCTTCAGTTTTTTTATTATTTATAATTTTGTTTATTTCTTTTTCTTTTTCTTTTAAAAAAGTCATTGCTATAGACTCTTTAGTCTTATTTTTAATGAAAGTCTGCTCTATTTTTTTAGCTATCAGTTCTATTACATCGACTGAAACAGCATTCCCAGACTGCTTGTAAAGAGATGCATTTTTTACTTCTTTCGGTAATATATAACTTTCACCTATTCTAAATCCTTGGAGATTAAAACAATCCTTAGGAGATAACTTTCTTATGCCGTCATAAACTTTAATCAAAGGTACATTATGCCCGCCTGTTCCCATATTAGCTGTTAATGTTGGGCATACTCCAGATTGATTTTTTCTGACATACATACCTCTTCTAATTTGATAAATTTCATATAAATCCTGCATATCTTCATTTAAATTAATTTTTTCTTTCCTGTCACTATTTTCAAATTCTTCTTGAGTCATAAAATAATTTGGATATTTTTCTTTAGTATAGTAAAATTCTGGATTACTCTCTTTTGTTATACTATAATCCAATGTTTTACTCATTATTTCTTTTAATTCTTCCCTGCTTTTATCTGATACTTGAATATCTTCAAATGACCCGAAAGCTTCCGAATCAGCTTTATTTAAAAAACAAATTACAAAGATTCTTTCCCTGTTTTGAGGAAGATCGGTATATTTATAAGTATTTAAAACTTTATATTTTATTGTATAACCTAATTTTTCTATTTCTTCTTGGATAATTTTAAAAGTCTGGCCTTTTTCATGGCTTACAAGATTTTTTACATTTTCAAGAAATAAAACTCTCGGCTTGCCATGTCCCTTTGTTTCCAGTTGGTTTACAAGATTAATTACACTGTAAAACAATTCTCCTCTATGGTCAGAAAATCCTTTTCTATCTCCTGCTATAGAAAAAGCTTGGCATGGAAATCCACCAGTAAGAATATCTATTTTTTCTTTTGTAATTTCTATATTTTTCTTTTTAAATTCTTGATATTTTATCTCAGTTTTATCTTCTGTATAATTAACTAAATTATTAAGGATTAATTGTAATTCTACACAATCTTTAAATTTTTCTTCTGAATAATTATTTTTTACTATTTTTTTTTGAATGCTGTCTGTCAGCTCAAATCCACCTTTCATAGCTTTAGCAACAAAGAAAGGGCTATCCAGCTTTTTCACAGCATCTTTTACTATTTTTATATCAAACTCAAGTTCAGTTGCACCAATTTTTTTAAGCTCTTCAGATCTCTCTAATAAAAATTCTCTTTCCTTCCTTACAATCTCTGGATTGAGTATTTTTTCAATATCTCCCTCTATCAAACTATGATTGAAATTTGCTTTATAAGTTTTACATGCATCTTTATCCATTTCATTTGCAAAGGTTAATTCAAAATGTTCGCTGGCCCTTTTAAAACCAAGACAAACTCCTCCAACTCCCGCAAACAAACTTCCTACTTTATATTTCATAATATCACCGTACCTTTATTCTTTTATTATATCATATTAACCGAAAAAAGGTATTACTTTTTTTCAATTTTTTCTAATATTATTTTTTTCAATTTATCACTAAAGTTCTTTCCTTCACAACTCTCTATATATTCTAAAATATATTTTTCGCATTTCTTAAATTTTATACTTTTTATAGTATATTCTGCTTTTTCTTCATCAGATTTCTTAGGCCTTCCGGCACCATCTCTAGCTCCGCCTTTCATAATCCTCCAATCTTGGTATAATAGATTTAATTCTTGAAAATAATCTATATTATATTATAAAATTAAATAAATATCAAAATAAATAAATAAAAAGTAGT
The DNA here is from genome assembly GCF_003391055.1 of Psychrilyobacter piezotolerans. Taxonomy (NCBI): domain Bacteria; kingdom Fusobacteriati; phylum Fusobacteriota; class Fusobacteriia; order Fusobacteriales; family Fusobacteriaceae; genus Psychrilyobacter; species Psychrilyobacter piezotolerans. The sequence goes on along the minus strand of NZ_QUAJ01000007.1, from coordinate 115,881 downwards.
ATGGAGTAAACTATTGAGTTTCTCTATATATTACTAAATATTTTATCGGAAGTCATAAAAAATATGAAGGAGATACTTTTCCAAATATCCAACTTCATGCATACATTTTATATAAACTGAAGGTCCAGTTTTATATAACCATAAAAAACTAAAAAAAGTTCTTTTATAGTAATTATTCTTCAATATCTTCTGATAATAGCTCTTGCACTAAGTCTTCTCTTATATAAGGTCTCTGATTGCCTTTAAGTCCAGCTTTATCTATATTATCAATATTATCTAATTTAAACTTCTCATAAGCTCCTGTTTCAGCAACTGTAATTTTAAAATGTTCATTGTCTAGTTTAGTTATCTTTAAACTGTCAATCCCGAGCTCATTTAGTAGTTCCATAGTTGCAACTTCTCTATTTTTAAGACCTAATACATCATTAAGTATCCATTCTCCAAGTGCACCTTGAGGATTGGTTTGTAAACTTTTCCCGTTTTGCTGCTTTATTCTTCCTCTCAATACTCTTCCATCAGGTAAAATCAAATCAAAGTCACTTAATTTAACAGCCTCACTATCAAAAGCATCTATACCAAAAAACTTTGGGAAAACTCTATGTATCCAAGTGCTGATTCTAATTTCTATTTCATACTCTGGACGCGGTGTATTACTTCCTTTATTCTTAGATTTTGCATGTCGAATATTTACACCGGAGCAATCTGAGACGATTCCTCCATCTTTTTTATCTTGATAAAGAGGAAGGTATATTTCTTCAAATATAGTTTCTTTATTTTTTTTAGGAAGTTCAATCATTCTTATAAGCTCAAAAGGATCATCAAATTGTTCGATTTTAATCTGTGCTATTATTTCCCCTTTTGAAGCATCAAATTTTTTCTGTAATACACTCTTACTTCTATAAAATTTATATTCATTTTTTTTATCTTTGAAATTATAGGTTTTTCCATTAGTGTCAATAAGCTCAAGGCTGTCAATATCTATTAAATCATACGGTGCTTCTACAATATTCATAATATCATCATCACGAGTGATGTAATGATATACATCTCTATCTGTTTTATATAAACGTTTATCAAGCATTATACGTTCATTTCTAAATTCTGAAACCTTCTTTATAACTTGCTCTGGTGTACCCTTCTCTATTAGTGGTGCTATAAAGTCTGGAGCTAATTTATTAAACTCAGCTACCTTTTGATATGTATGGTCTCTTGTATGCATCCATGTTTTAAGACCAATTCCCACTCTATCATTTTTCCAGGTTCCAAGTGCATCAAAAGCACTATTTTTTCTAGCTAAATCATCTACACTAAAAATTCTAGTAAAAAGTTGTTCATGATTTCTGTAATATAAATACGGCTTTCTGGCATTCGCCCCTTCTTTATTATCTTTAAATAAACCACTTAAAGCCCCGAATATTTCCAAATACTGAATATATTCTTCTTTTTCTTCCTTTAAAAATTTATTCCAAATAATATCCGCCATAATAACTCCTCCTAGTGCTAATATTGTTTCTGTTAATTTAAATTGTATTTGGATTACTATAACCCTTAAAAATATAGGGAATAGCTAGACAGCATATTAAATTTTAAAATATAATTTAATATTTCCTTTTCTATTTTTAGGTCCAAGGAAAAAGCTTAATTATAGCTTTTTATTCAGCATTTTCTCCACTTTTTTTACACACTCATCCAAGTTTTTCAGTACATTTTTACTCCAAAACCTCAATACAATCCACCCTGCATCCTCTAATTTTCCTTGAATTTCCTTATCCCTCTGCATATTTCTTTCTATCTTCGGAATCCAGTATTCACGATTGCTCTTAATATCTTGCTTTCTATTCTCCCAGTCAAATCCGTGCCAGAATTCTCCGTCAACAAAAATAACTGTTTTCTTTTTTGAAAAAACAATATCAGGTTTTCCTGGTAATTTTTTATAATTTTTAAAATATCTATATCCTTTTTTCCAAAGAGCTTTTCTCAGCATGACTTCAGCCTTTGTATCCTTCGATTTTATGGCTTTCATATTCTTTGTTCTTTGCTCGGGTGTCAAATTATCCATAATATTCCTTTAATTCATTTTCCCAAAATATATTATTTATGGCCGTTTTTATTTCCTCATATAATCCCATGGAGCTATTGGATTAGATGACTTCCATAATCCCAATTTATTTGATCTAGTATACTTCTCTGCACTCTCTAGATCCTTGTCTGTTTTAGCATAATTCTTATAACACCATGCATATCTATTGTTTCATTATTTATATCAAGACTAGCTTTATTTGTTCCATCTCATTTGGTAAAAAAATTGATTTATTTAAATATTTCTCCTTTAACTTTACTGTAGCTATAAAGTTTCGCTTTTTTTATGCAACTACTAAAAAGATAATCGCAATTATCATTGGAATTTTTAGCATAATGTGATAATTTTTGAATAAAAAAATCAATATTGACAATACAATCATAGGGATTATATATTCCAATTTTTCAATAAGATTGATTTCTAAATCCTTAAATAAAAAATCTATAATATAATATACTAATGTTAAAGAAATAAACAAATTTGCTTTTCCCATTAATTTCAAATCTGGTCTTTTGTATCCATTGTATTGATATCTATAACCTTCTTGACACATTATGAACACATATTCACTGTTATCTTTATTAAGAACACAATAATTTGAATCGATTGCTAATAAGGTTTTAATTATAAGTTCTTTTATTTTTTTTATTAAATCATCTTCATCTATTGCGCTTGCCATTATTCTCTTACTATGATTTTTCGATATGAAATTTAAAGTTTTTAAAGCCATCCCTTTAAAATTTTCAGCTGTAAATGTTAATTTATCATCGCCTAAAGTTGTCCCAAAATCATTTATTTCATTTCTAGCGAGTTGATGTTCATTCATAAATATTAACATCATTTGATATCCTAGAGATTGTTTTTTATCTATTATGTGCCTTAAATAATATTCATTATATTTTTGTTTTATAGAAAGTTTTAATTTTTCAAACATATTTTTACCTGCTTTTTTATATTTTTGGTTATATTATTTTCTTTTTTTATAGCTTCTAAAGTAAATTTATAAGACGTTGTTTCATCTTTGGTATTGGTATCTACTTTGCATATTTTAATCTCATTAAAGTCTGAAATACCATTTTGCCTTGCAAATTTTCCTATCGCAAGTTCCTTAGCTAATAAATTTTCATAATCTTTACTTTTATTCTTTGAAATTTTATTTGAAAATTTTTTATAATTTAATTTTATACTTTTAATATCGAAATCTGCCATTATTTACTCCCCTCCTACTCCCAACAAACCTTACAAGCTTCTAATCCTCTACCTCTAGCCTCTTCTACACTCATAGCTCTAGTATTCTTGTTATACCTACAACTCTCTCTATGATACTTTTTACCACTTTTAGTTATATACACTACATGTTCTATCTTTTCATTAGATTTATTTACAGTTATTTTTTCACCTATTATATCTTCCTTTAAAGATTTCTCAAATTCTTCAGAATTAAGATTTTGAGGTCTTTCTATTGTAATTCCTGTCTCTGTTGGATCTGAATATATAACTTTCAAATTTAGCTTTCCAAAGATAGAAACTGATAGTAATAAAAATAAAATTAATTTTTTCATAATTGATCTCCTTGATTATGGTCTTACTTATTTTTACCAAAAACTAATTTCATTTTTTGAGCTTTATCCAACAACCAATTATATCCTTCTACCCAACTTTCTTTGTTTTTAATATCAAATTCTTTATATATAATTATTTTGCTTGCTTTCTTATCAATGAGTTCTTGCCACTCTAAATTAAATTCCAATTCTTTTTCTATTTCTCTCTTTTTTTCAAAAAAATTACGATAACAATCTTTATCCCGATAAATATAAATTCCAACACCCAATTGTTTCGTTTTAGAATTTTCAGTTAAAAGTATATAATATAAACTACTTCCAGCAGAAAGATTATAGCAATTCTGAGATCTTACAGTTCGAAACTTCAGACTTGAATAATTATCTTCTCCATATTCTTTTAAGTTTGTCCAAAATTCTAGTTGAAGCTTTTTGGTATCTGTTAATTCTCTTTTCCCACTATTAGAGCTGCTCTTAATAACTTTAGCCCAATTGTTTGGACTTTCTAGAACACTAAACCTTGGAGCAGGTTGTGAATCTCCTATTTTCCAAACTTCTATTCTTATTAAAAACATATTAATCTTCTCATCTAAATGATTATTTAACCATTCTATCGCCTTTTTATGTTCATCCTTCGCATCTTTAACTAACCATATAATAGTCTCTGCATCATATCCTGAGGCATAGGTGATTATCTTTCCTAGATGATCATGATCCGTTCTTTCTAGTTGATTTTCTATAATTATCTTACTATCTGTACTACTATCCCTTGCTAATATATCTACATTAAATGAACCTACACTTGCCTCTGTTTCTATCACTTCTATATCTATTCCAATTGTATCTGATAGAAGATCTATATTTTTCTCTTTTGCGAGCCACTTGGTAAAATCAATAGCTTCATGTTTCCATACATCTCTTAATTCAACTTTTTCTAATTTTCCTAACATGAATATCTCCTCCTAATCATTATCAACAGCTTTTAAAGATCTAGCTCCACTTCCAATAGAAGTAGCTTGGTATTTTCTGTGAAATTCTAGCTTAATTTCTGATTCAAGTTTCATGGTAGTTTTAGCTTTAATATAATATACATTTGCACCGTGATTTCTTATATATAAATATCTATCATTATCCCAAATATATTTTAATTCAGAATCTTTTTTTAGAGTTTTTCCACTCAAGTTTTTTTCTATGTTACTCAATACGGCTTACAAACCATACAAGCTTCTAATCCTATTCCTCTAGCCTCTCCTACACTCATAGCTGTAGTATTCTTGTTATACCTGCAACTCTCTCTATGGTACTTCTTACCACTCTTGGTTACATACACTACACTTTTTACATTTTATATCTTCTTTTAAAGCTTTCTCAAATTTCTTAGAATTAAGTTTTTGAGCTCTTTCCATTGTAATTTCTGCGTCTCTTGGATATTTACAATTTCTTTTCAGTAATTACTTTCACAACCCTACCTTCTACCTTTACCTGTTTTATCTCTTCATCAATTATGTATTTATCTTCATAATTGGAATTTAAACTCTTTAAAACTATTATATTTTTTTTAGGACACTGAACTTGTTTTATATAAGTTTCGTCATTATAAGTTATTACATATATTTTTCCAGCAACATAATCATTTAACTGTGGATCTACTACTACTATATCTTCATCATTGATAAGTGTAGCCATGGAATCTCCATTTACCTCTACAAGAAAAGAATCGGAGCTAAAGCCATCATTTATAACTTTTTTATATTTAAGAATGGTCTCTAAATTAAGGTATCCTTTTCCAGTGGAAGCTACCCCGTATACAGGGAGTTCTACGACCTTAACGCCTGTATATTCAGCTTGACTATCTTTAATTTCCATTTCCTCTTTAAAATCTTCTTCTTCTAAATATCCAACTATTTTATATAACTCTTTATAGTCAATTCTTAAAGCCACTGCTAATTGTCTTAAGAAAAATGGATTTATTTTTAAAATTTTACCCGCTTCAATTCTTGAGAGAATAGTTTTTTGTATCCCAGCTTTCATAGCTAATTGGTTTAATCCAAATTCTCTTTTTTCTCTTAAAGTTTTTATATAAATTGCTAACTTTTTTCTTCCTTCTTCGCTAACCACAAATTCTGACATAATAACTCCTCCTTTTCTCATTATAATTTTACTCAATAAAGTCACAAATGTGAACTAATTGAAAAATATGTGTTGACATTTGTGTCTTTTTAGGTTAAATTTATAGTGTTAACATATGTGGACAAACTAGGAGGGGATTGCACAATGCTTGATAAAATAAAAATTAAATGTATTAACAGAGGTCTTACAATGACTGAATTAGCTATGAAATTAGGGATTTCTAGGGAATATATGTATAGAAAAATCAAAAGCAAAGACAACGATTTTTTAAAAAAAACAGAAAAAATTTTAAACCAACCAGACACGTTTGTGTCTGAATTATAGATTGATTTATAAATTTTTATTTAATAACAGGGGGGAACTATGGAAATTTCAAATGCTGTGGTTATAAAAAGTGTATTTAGGAATAAAAAGAAGATAAAAAAGAATGAATTTATAAAGAAAGTAAAAAAAATTTCATATGATCTTACTCCTAATGGAGAAAAGCAGTACAAATTATTTTGAGGGAGGGAAATTATGGCTAGACCAGAATCAGCTTTATCTTTAGAGCTGGAGAGAAGTATGAATATGCAGGTGCGAGTATCAACCTTTGAAGAACATCTGAGACATGCTCAAATGATAAGTGATTTAGACCGTGAAAGAAGGGTGAAAAGTTTTAACTTAAATAAATGAAATGAGGATATGCAGAAATCATTTAGTAAAACCAGATCTGGTATTTTGGAATTAAAAGATTTTTTATCCATGAAAGAAGCTCTAAAAGAATTAGATCAAAAAATAATAAAATTTAATGATACATACCTTAAGAAGAGAAAAGAAATAGATGCTTTAGAGATCGAGTACGATACTTTAAGTAAAGAATTAATTCTATGGCTCTTAAAATATGCTGTTAATTGTAGGGAGAAGCTAAAAGTAGAAAATTATAATATTGAGAAAAAACTTATTAAAGAGAATTTAGACATAAAGAGAGGGAAGTTATGAAAAGAGATAATATAAAGTATACAATTGGAGAAGTCCAGCAACATAAACTTATAGAGTTTGGTTTGGATATAAAAGATGCTTTTATTATTTCTTATTTAAAAGATATGAAAACTTGGAAAACCATCCTTGAAAAATCTGTAGATGGGGATAATTATATGTGGGTTGACTATCAAAAGTTATTAACCTATCTTCCAGCATTAAAGATAAACTCAAACGATGTATTATCTAGAAGGTTAAAAAAATATGAAGCTCTTGGATTGATAAAAAGACATCTTCATAAAAATTTAGTTTATGGATCATATAACTTTATATTTCTAGAGGAAAAGTTCAATACCTTGTTTGAATTCAATAAGATAGAAGATAATGAAGATGAGATAGAAGAGATGAAAAAAAAGATGGGTCTTCTAGGTCAACAAACTCCGCACCCGACTCAAAAGTCGTGTGGTTTCGACTCAAAAGTAGCCTCTACGCCGTCTCAAAAGTCGTCTGATAATACTCCCATAAATATACTCCCACAAAAAGATAGTAGTAGCACAAAAGGAAATCCTGCTGCTGCTTCTGATGAAATTATTTTAAAAACCATAAAAGAGTTGATAGTTAGAAATGGATTTAAAAACTATAACTCCCAAACCCTAAAAAATATTAAAAATTATTCCAAGGGATCTGTAGGCGAAGTTGAAAAAGTGATTGAATTTATGAAATCAAAGAATAAACCTCTAAACTCTAAAATTTTAGTAGCTATTTTAAAAGATAAAGATCATCGGATAGTTGAGTCGATAGATCTTAAGAAAATCACTAGGAAAGAAAAAATAACCTTCATGGTTAAAAATCTAGGGGAATCTGAAATTAGATCTATGAGAAATTCAATTTTAAAAAATATTGGGTATGAGTGCCAAGGTGTAGATGATGATCTTGGGAACCAGCTCTGCAAAAAATATAATAAATTAAAAACTCAAGAGGTATTATATGAAAAAAAAAGTGAGAAGGTGATTGTCTAATGGGAAAAGTAATTCTATTTAAAAATAATAAGGGTGGAGTAGGAAAATCGTTACTTACATTTTGGACCGGACATATTTTATCTTCCCTTGAAAACCTTCATGGAAAGAAAAATAAGGTGTTAATTCTTACATCAGATTCTCAAAACAATATCTTGCAGCTTGCAGGTATTGATACGGGGTATGGTAAGGGATTAGAGGGGTATATTGAGGATGGTCATGGAGAGCTCATGAGGTTACGGGAAGGGTTACTCTATATCCCACTGACTACTACAAGGATTAAATCTACATTTGAAGATAAATTTTTAAAGTTAATTGAAATTTTTAAAAAACAATATGATTATATCTTAATTGATGGGTCTCCAGTACTGAAACTAGATGATATATTTTTAGATGTCAGTGATAAAGTGGTTATTCCCACATTTCTGGATAATGTGACTACTAAAGGGATGGTCAATCTAATTAAAGAAATTGGTATTGAAAAAATAGCTATGGTGGTTCCTAATCGAGTTGGTAGAAGTAAGATGGAAAAAGAACATCTAAAAATGCTTAAAGATAATTTAGATAAGGGAGGAATTCAAGTTCTAGATCCAATCTTTCAATCTTCAAAAATTATGAAATTAACAGAGAAAGGGAAAACAATCATGGAAACTAAAAGTATTCAATACAAAACCATACAATCTACCTTCGTAAAGATCGTAAAGGGGGTGATGTAGTGGATATCTTTGGAGAACTACAAGAAGTAATAAAAAAGGATATCTATGTTTCTAATTTTGATTTCGGAAGTTACGAAATTGAAGAAAAAGATATTGAATTTATAAAGAGTAGTGAGCAAAAACTAAGGAAAAGCTTCATGGCTATAAGTAATTCTCTATATGATATTTGTACAGTGCTTAATCAGGTATCTTTAAAATTTAAAAACTCCGGAGATTTTATGAAATGGTATCAGGCCAATGGTTTAAATAAAGATAACATTTCAGAATTTAACAAAAGGTTTATTTTGTTTAATGAATTTAAAGAAAAAAAGGATCTTATTTCTTCTCTTTCTAACCAGGCGGTAAAACTCTTAACCCATAAAGATGTAACTTACAGCACCAGAGAAAAGATCATTAAAGAAAACATTACTAAAGCCCAAACCATTAAACAACTACTGAGATCTGTGAAAGATCAAGGTATTCTTGAATTTAATGATAAACCTAAAACACATATAAATTTAAAAAAGTTTGAAAAAATGAAAAATAACCTGACAAAGGTTAAAAATTCAAAAGAACTAAAAAATATAAAAAGTGAGATAGATATCATTGAAAAATATTTAAAAGAGATAAATCAAATAGTAAAAAATAAAGAGAACGAATTGGATAAGAAAAATAATTAATTATCATTACCATAAGGGAGGGGGACTATGACCGATAGAAATCAAGAATATTTAGGAGAACTATTGTCAAAGATTCAAAAGAATGAAATCAAATTAAGTAGTAATTATAAGGGGATGAACTTAGATCTAAAGGGTTCCGTATGCAGCTTAAAGATAACATATGATTTTAAATTTAATGTCAGTGATCTTGAACAAATTTTAAAAAATAAAGCACTTAATAACTAGTAACCAACAACTTAAAAATTAAATCTAAATAAATTAGTAGGGATTAACCTAAAGGTTTATTTATAAAAGTAAGATTAATTTTTAAATAACAATAGATAGTGAGCATAATGACTCAAAGTCTGTTAGAAAAAGCAATTAAATATTGCTTTCTTTTAGCAGGCTTTTTTTTATCGTTTTTTTTAGGAGGTAATAATGAAAAATAAGGAAATTAAAGCAATTAAATTTATCAGTGAGAATATTGGATTTTTAACTATATTAACCCTGTTCATTGTGTTAAATCAAGCAAGTCTGGCTTCTGGAGCAGGGCTTCCATTTGAAGGACAATTAGATAAAATAATGGAATCTATTACAGGTCCAGTAGCTAAATCACTTGCAATTATTGCAGTTGCGTCTTGTGGTCTTGCCATGGCATTTGGAGAAATGGGTGGTGCGATGAAAAAATTAGTAAACATAGTATTTGGTATTTCCATAGTATTTGCAGCAACAAGCTGGGTTCCTACATTCTTTGGATTCTCAGGAGGAGTAGGATTTTAGATAGGGAGGTAGAGAATTATTATGTGGAAAACAAATATTAAAAAAACTAAGGATAAGGTGGAGCTTTCTCCATCTAGTCCTTGGAATGACAGATATATGAAATTATCAAAATCAGTAAGAAATTGGCAATTAGCATTTTTAAGCATGGTAATAATGTTTAGCATTAGTCTATTTGTGACTCTTCGTATATCAACAAAAGCATCATTTGTACCCTATATAGTTGAAATAAAAAAAACTGGTGAAGTAACAAATATTGTGAGACCTCTTGAAAATAAATATAGTATTTCAGATGTTCAATACAAACATTATTTAAGACAATTCCTAATTAAGATTAGATCCATACCATTAGATCCTGTTTTATTTTCAACTGAATATAAAGAAGCTCTTAAGTATACCAGTCTAGAAGCCAAAACAAAATTAAAGAAAATATATATGGAAGACAACATTAATCAAAGATTTAAAGATAAGGAGAGTAGAAATATTCAAATTGCTTCCATAGTAAAAGTTCCAAATACTAATTCATTTAAAGTTAGATGGAAGGAAACAAGCTATAGGGAAGGTGGAATATCAGATAGAGCAAACCAAGAAGGGATTTTTAGTTTAAAATCTATCCCTGCCAATACAGAAGCAGAGCTGATTATTAACCCATTAGGGATAACAATAACAGATCTATCTATAAATCAAGATTTTTAAGGAGGATTAAATTTGAGAAAGAAATTGTTAATTTTAATGATTGCTATTAGTAGTATTACTTCATTTAGTGAAGATTTTACAATGGTAAAAAGTAGAATACAAAGCGGCTTAAAGCAAGCGAAGGCAAATATAAAAACAACTTTTGTCTATAACAAGAGCGATTCGTATAACATCTATGGGAAGCTTGGATATTTAACTTCTATCAATCTTAACAAAGATGAGGAGATTATCTTCATAGGAGCAGGAGATACCTCTAGGTGGGGGCTTGAGACTGTTTCAACACCTAATGGTTCAAGGGTATATATAAAACCATTTTATAAAGATATAAAAACTAATATAACAATTCAAACAGATAAAAGGGAATATAACATCTTAATAAATTCATCTACTAATCAATGGAACTCAGTTGTTGAGTTTGATTACCCCCAGCAAAAGTTGGAATTAAAGAGAAATAAAGAAAAAATAAAGCAAGAGCAGGCAGCTAAAGATCGAAATGAGCTAACAACTGTAAATACTGAAAGTATTAATTTTAGATATAAAATATATAGTCATAAATTAGAGATTGCACCTACTCAAGTATTTGATGATGGGAATAAGACTTTCTTTGTTATGAAAGATATTATGCAGGAAGCACCATCTTTATTTTTAAAAGATGGTAAAGATCTAAAATTAGTTAATTATAGGGTGAAAAATAACTATTATATCGTAGATCGGTTAGGAAAAGAGTTCATATTAAAGCTGGGTAAAAAAAGTGTGAGAATTAAGAAAAAATAGGAGGCTATATGGAAAAGGTAGAAATTAAAGGAGTTCACATTTCAAAAAAGATGGTTGTACTGACAGCTTTAGGTGTAATTCTTGTATTTATCCTTCTTTTAGTCCTTAAACCATCTAAAAAAGAAGTGGTAAAAGTAGTTGAGACTCAAGTAATTGAGAAAATAGAGGAAGATATAGGATTACCTGGGGACTATGTGGAACAAAAAGAATGGGAAAACCAAGGAAAAGAAATTGAAAGTTATGAAAAACCTCCTGAAGATGGATATCAAAATAATTATGAACAAGAGGTTCCATCATACTATGCTGATCAGGAAGAACAAAAGAGATTAGCTGCTATTGAATTAGCTAAAGCAAGTAAAATAGGCTTTATGAATTCTGGTTCAGATTATTCTAAAAAAAATATTAAAGAAAAAAAAGAAATGGATGCAGTTAATGAAACTAGCCTAGGGTTTTACAACACAAATTATCTGAAAGCAAGGGAAGAACTCCCGTTAAAAGACCTAGAGGTAAAACAAGGAACTATTATTCCGTCGGTGACTATCTCTAAAATAAATAGTGATCTTCCAGGAGATGTAGTAGCTCAAGTTTCTGAAAATGTTTATGATTCAAAAACAGGAAACTACTTACTAATACCTAAAGGATCTAAACTCTATGGGAGTTATTTATCAGATATTAACTTTGGGCAGGAAAGAATAGGGGTAAATTGGGATAGAATAATTTTTCCAAATCAAAAATCTATAAATTTAATCGGAATGGCTGGTATTACTTCTTCAGGAGAAAAAGGGTTAAAAGATAAGGTAAACAATCATTATGGGAAATTACTGCAAGGTATTGTATTTTCAAGTGTATTAGCTACAACAACTTCAATTGTCACAGATGATAATGGTAGCGATGACGACGATAGGAGTTATTTATCAATTGCAGGGGAAACAGCATCACTTGAAACAATCAAAGTTGGGAACAAAATTGTTGAGAGAAGCCTCTCAGTAGACCCAACAATAGAGATACGAAATGGAATGAAGTTCAATATCTTAGTGAATAAAGATATTATTCTTTCAGAGTATGAGCTCTAAATCATAGAGATCTTAGAAAAAATGTCTTGGAGGTAGTGAGTGGCAATAAAAAAAAAGAAATTATCAATAGCTGTTATCTTGATGACTTTTATCTCTACTTTACAGTTTGCAACCCAAACATATGCTAAGTACACCAATTATCATAGGAGTTTAGGTAATCCCTTATTAGTTATAAGGTCAATTCCTGTCTATCATTTTTATAGTTTTTTCATATGGGGAATAAAAGGATTCTTTAAAAATACCCCCATAGCTTTTGATAGGAGTATAAATTCTATATTTTTATCTGCCTTAATCGGGTTTATTATTCTAATTCTACTAAATAAAAGTAAAAAGCAATTAGATTCACATGGTACTGCTAGGTGGGGAACAAAAGAAGATATAAAAAAAGCTGATCTATATCCAGATCCTAAAAAGATAAGAAATAGTTTGAAAAAAAGTGGAATGTGGGAGAGATACAGTAAAGTTCTTTCCGATGAAGAGTTAAAAAGAGATGGAGTAGTTTTAGGCTTAGACGACAAAAGAAATGAGATCTTAGATACCAGTGTTACACATATTACTCTCATGGCTCCTACAAGATCAGGAAAAGGTGTAGGTGTAATCATTCCTACCCTTCTTACTTGGAAGCATTCAACAGTGGTAAATGACATAAAAGGAGAGAACTTTCAGCTTACTGCTGCATATAGAGAAAAGGTATTGGGGCATAAATGTTTTAAGTTTGATCCAACTAATCCCTATGATAGTTGTAGATATAATCCTCTAAAGGAAATCAGAAAAGGAACAGTTTATGAATACCAGGATAGTATGGTCATAGCCGAGATAGTTTGTTCAGTAGAAAAAGAAGATCATTGGACTATATCAGCAAGAAAAATATTTTCAGGGGTATTGATGCATATTCTATATATCGAAGAGGAACCGACAATAGGTAAAGTTCTTAAATTTTTAACAGATCCTTCCAAAGATTTACAAGAAAAGATGGAGGAGATAATAGAGACAAAACATACAGATGATTCTACACTTTTTGAAAACATATATAACGATACAACAAAAGTTAAGATGGAGAACGAAGAGGGGGAAATTGAAGAGGTAGCAATGAAACATACTCATCCTAAAGCTTCAAGGGAAGCAGGAGACATAATCTCAAAGCCAGATAAAGAAAGAGAAAGTATTATGTCATCTTTAATCTCTATGCTTGGAGTGTATGCCGATCCAATAATAGATAAAAATACTTCTTCATCAGATTTTTCAATAAAAGATCTAATGAATGATGAGGTTCCTTTAAATCTATATTTAGTAACCCCACCAAAGGCTATAAAGATAACAGCACCAGTATTCAGATTGATAATAGCACAGATAATAAATGGTTTAACAGATGAAATGGATTTTTCAAATGGAACAGAGAATAAAGGGTTTAAACATAGATTATTACTGCTGCTGGATGAATTTCCGGCTTTAGGAAAGATTCCTATTATAGAGACTGCTTTAGCGTATATTGCAGGATATGGAATGAAAGCATTGATCATCACTCAGGATATCAACCAGATAAATAGATTATACACAAAGGATAATAGTATTTTATCAAATTGCCATATTAATATGTTTTTTACTCCAAGTAAAGGAGACTATGAAACACCAAAAATAATATCAAGTGCACTAGGAACTGAAACAATAGAATATCAAACTAAGTCTTTTAAAGGATTCAAGTATTTTTCCGATTGGAACCATACAGAACACATTGCATCGAGAAATTTACTCACTGTAGGAGAAGTTGGAACCTATGATATGGATAAAAGTTTAATCCTTGTAACAGGAGAACATCCGATTCAAGGGACTAAGGTTAGATATTTTAAAGATCCTAAGTATTTAAAAAAAATAGATAAGAAAATTTTAGATAAAATAGTTAAAGAAAAAGAGGCAGCGGAACAGCCAACAGATCTATAAATTTAAACAGATAAATAATAAAAATGAATTTCGGAACTTCCGAAATGGAGGGAAATATATGAATGAAACAACTCAGGAAAAACAATTAACTCCCCTAGAAAAACTGGAAATTAAAGAACAAAAACTCCTGATTGAAAAAAATAGGATTATAAGATTAAAAAAAGAGCTATTGAAAAAAGAGGAGATTAAGCAGGAAAAGGCATTGATAAATTTTGTTAAGAGCACCGATATATTCAAAACATTTTCAGAATCTAAGGAGAACAAAAAAATAATCTTCGGAGGCATCATCCATGCTTTTAACGCTATTGAAAGTAGTAATATCTCTGAAACAAATACTTTAAAAAATCTGGTGAATAATCTAGAGAAGAAAAACTAGGGTCGAGGAGAGAAATATGATTAATTTATCACTTTTAAAAAGTGCTTTAGGAGATAAAATTTCAACCTATCTAGACGATAAAGATGTAATAGAAATAATGGTTAACCCGGATAAAAAGCTTTGGATAGATACTCTTTCAAAAGGAAGGATCTTTACAGGAGAAATAATTCTTTCAGAAAATTCAAGAAAGATAATAAATATTGTTTCAACGACTAGTAATGAAGTTATGAATAAATTTAGCACCATTATCAGTGCTGAACTTCCAGGATGTGGATCTAGATTCCAGGGAATGATTCCACCTTCGGTTATTAATCCAAGTTTTACAATTAGGAAAAAAGCATCCATGGTCTTTTCATTGGATAGATATGTAAAAGATAAGATAATGACTCTGGAACAGATGAAAACAATCCAAAGGGCTATTGAAGAGAGGATGAATATATTAGTTGTTGGAGGTACTTCTACAGGGAAAACAACGCTAACAAATGCAATTATTGATGAGATGAAAAACTATAATGATCGAATTGTAATACTAGAAGATACACAGGAACTTCAATGTAACAATGAAGATCATGTATTCATGAGAACTACTCCACATACAAGTATGAGAGATCTATTAAAATCAACTATGAGATTCAGACCAGATAGGATTATAGTTGGAGAGGTAAGAGGAGGGGAAGCCCTTGACCTTTTAAAAGCCTGGAATTCAGGTCATCCAGGAGGTGTCTCAACTATTCATGCCAATGACAGTAAATCTGGATTAAATAAGTTAGAACAGTATATCCAGGAGATTTCATCTACACCTCAACAAAAGATGATTGCTGAAGCTGTGAATTTAATTATAAATATAAAAAAAGACGGACTTAGACGGAAGATACATGAAATAGTTAAAGTTAAAAAATATGAAAAGAATGAATATATATTAGAAAAAATAAATTAAGATGGAGGATTCGATGAAAGAATACCAAGTATGTAAAGCGATAACTAAAGAGCATACTTTAGCAGGAGGAGATAGAAAATTAGTTATTTTGAACTCAACATTAATAGCAATATTTATCTTGGGTTTTCAAAACATAGTGGTTATACCGGTGTTTCTTGTATTTCATGCTCTAATAATTGTTGCTACAAAAAAAGATAATGATTTTTTTAAAATTTTTATGAGGTACATAAAGACTAAAAAAAATTATTACCCATAGGAGGAGTATAACAAATGATATTTAAAGAATATTTAAATGAAGATAAATTGTTTAATTATATCCCATGGGGATACTTAATAAATCTAGATGTTGAAGAAGATGAGAAAAACAATCAATTAGGTCTTATGCTTAATAAAGATGGAACTTTACAGGTAATTATTAAATACAGGGGTCAGGATCTCGATTCTAGTCTGGATGATACTGTTGATTTAATATCCTATAAGATAAATGAATTAATGAAAAGGTTAGGTAATGAATATAGTTTCTATATAGAAGCCAGAAGAAAGAAAAGTAAAATATATGAAAGTCATATAGATAAAATTAATAAAATACCGCTCTATTTAATGGAATCTAAAAGAAAAGAAAGCTTTGAAAGCGGTAACCACTATGAGAGTGAATATTATTTTACCATTGTCTATAGCCCTCCAAAGGATAATTCCCAAAAGATAAGTGATCTATATATAACGAAAAATAAGGATGATGTGAAAGAAATTATTGCTAAGAAATATTTGGATGATTTTGTCTCAAAAATTTCTTTTTTCTTCAGTGAATTTTCTACATATTTTGTGGAAGCTAAACTATTAAATCAGCAGGAACTACTTACATATTTGCACTCAACGATATCTAAACAAAATATAGATATGACAGTCCCAACTTTAGAAACACCTATAGATTCTTATCTATATGACACTGAATTAATAGGAGGGTTAGAACCTAGATTAGAAGATGAATATCTAAAAGTAATTTCTATAAATAGTTTTCCAGATACTTCGTATTCTTGTATTCTAGACAGCTTAAACAGGTTGCCAATAAATTATAGGTGGGTAACCAGGTTTATCCCTATAGAAAAAGAAGAAGCTCTTAAAACATTGAATTCTCAATATAAGAAATGGTTTGGAGGAAGAAAATCTTTTTTCCAGCTAATACAAGAAACTTTTACCGGAAGAGAGACAGAGCACAACATCAATAGAGATTCATTATCAAAAGCTGAAGAAGTCCAGGAAGAAAAAGAACTTATACAAGGTGAATATGCGTCCTTAGGATACTATACCAATGTATTAATCCTTCAAAATAAAGATATTCAACTCTTAGAAGAGGATAGTAATTTAATACAGAAAGTCATAAATAGTATTGGGTTTACGTGTGTAGAAGAGAGTTTAAATAGTGTGGAGGGATATTTAGGCAGTTTACCCGGAAACTTTACATACAACGTAAGAAAACCCCTAATAAACTCTATATTTTTATCACATCTTTTACCTCTCAGCTGCGTTTGGCAGGGAGAACAAAGAAATAAACACCTAAAAGATACATCGTTAATAGCTACCAGTACTAGTGGATCAACACCATTTTATCTTAACTTACATCAGGGGGATGTGGGACATACAATGATTATTGGACCTACAGGAAGTGGTAAATCAGTATTATTAAATGCAATTACTAATAACTGGTTTAAATATGAGAAATCCAAGGTGTTTACTTTTGATAAGGGAGGCAGCTCTAGAGTCCTTACTAAAGCATTAGATGGTATCTTTTATGATCTGGGACATGAAGAAAATATTATTAGCTTTCAACCATTAAAAAATATAGATAAAGATATAGAATTTTGCCAAGAATGGTTAGAAAACATCTTTATCCAAGAGAAAATTGAATTAATTCCTGAAAAAAAGGAGCATATATATAAAGCATTATTAGATTTAAAGGAAACTCCTGTAGAACTAAGAACTATTTCTTCATTTGCAACATATCTTCAAGATGAAGAATTAAGGTTGGCTATAAAACCTTATACAAACCAGGGAATTATGGGGAAATATTTCGATTCAAATAATGAAAATATAGATCTGAATAATTTTTATACGGTATTTGAAATGGAAAAGATCTCAGATAATAAAACTGCCATTACCCCTATACTTTCCTATCTATTTTATAGGTTAGAACAATCTTTAGATGGGACTCCTACCCTTATAATCCTGGATGAATGTTGGTTATTCTTTGATAATGAGCAGTTCGAACAAAAGATCAGAGAATGGTTGAAAGTCCTTAGAAAGAAGAACGCCAGTGTTGTTTTTGCAACTCAAGAATTATCAGATATTATTAATTCAAATATATCTAATACTATAAAAAATTCATGCAAGACAAAGATTTTACTTCCAGATCCATTGGCACGACAAAATATAGACTTATATAAAAGCTTTGGTCTTAATGATCAAGAAGTGGAAATACTGTCTCAAGCAACTCAGAAAAAAGAATATTATTATAAAAGTGAAAAAGGGAATAGGTTATTTGAATTAGATTTATCTCAAATAGAACTTTCATATCTGGCAACCTCTAGTGAAGCTGACAATAAGAAGTATCAAACTTTAGAAAATTTGGAAAATAAAAATTTTAACATAGAATGGCTTAGGTATAAAGGTATTGAAAAATCAAATGAAATAGTTGAAAAAGTAATAAAACGAATTTCGGAAGTCCCGAAATGAGAAGGAGGAAAAAAGAGTGAATAGATTAAAAAATATTTTTCTAATGCTAATGGCTATGAGTACTATCGCCTTTGCTACTATACCAGTTTATGATCCAATGAATTATTTATTGGCTTTTGAACAAAAATTAAATCAAATAAATATGATAGAAAACCAAATAAAAGGCTATCAAAATCAAATAAAGAGTCTACAAAATGAAGCTAAACAACTTGCAACTCTAGATAGAAGCTTAAGTGTAAATAGCTTACAAAGCTTACAGCATTCACTTCATCAAATAATACGGTTAAATAATTCTACAAAAAGTGTTATTAAGAGGTCTGAGGATCTAACTAATAAATTTTTAGTTCTATTCCCTCAAAATCCTGATACTTCCATGTCTGTAGATGACTTAAATAATAAAAGTAAAGAAATTGCTGATGAATTAAATAATAGTGTTTACGATGCACTAAATACTTCTTTAGTAGACCCGGAAAAATATAATAATGATTATGAAAGAGTCAATGCTTTAGTAGAATCTGCTGGTAATTCAGAAGGAAGTTTGCAAGCTCTACAATCCGCTAACCAGATAGCAGGGTTAAGTGCAGGACATTTAATGGAGTTAAAGCAGTTACAAGCTCAGGAGATAAAGTTATTAGGAACTATAGAAGCAAGTAAACAAGAGAAAGAAAGAATCCATAAGGAAACCAAAAAAAAATTAATGGATGAGTATTTAATAAAAAATAGAAAAGAATCAGAAACAGGAAATTTAGAGATAGGAAAATTTAAATAGGGGAGGATTATGGGGAATTTAACAGAATTAATGGAACTATTTGAAAGAAAGTTATTAGTTATTCCAGATAATTTAAAACCTTATGCAATGGGAATTTTAGCTACTTTAATTACAATAGATCTAGGGTTATTAGCTTTTCAACTAGGTGATATAGATATCATAAAGACACTATGTAAAAAAACCTTTAAATACGGGATGATCACATATTTTATCACTGAATATTCTAGTTTAGTAAATGTTGTTATTGAGTCGTTTATTAAAATAGGGGAAGTTGCTTTAGGTGGAAAATCGGGTATTGAATTTTTTAGAAGTCCTTCTAAAACAATTGATATAGGAATAAATCTGACTGGGGATATACTAGACAAAGTTGGAGGAATGGGAATAACAAAATTAGGAGATATAGTGATCAGTTATTTTTATATAGTAATTATTTTAATTATTGTATTTTTTATGGCTCTCTCGATATTCATAGCATGGATGGAATTTTATGCAATAGTGGGAATAGGAATTATTTTCTTGCCCTTTGCAGTATTAAACAAAACAGCATTTTTAGCAGAAAAGGTGTTCTCTTTAGTATTAAATTTATCCATAAAATTAATGGTTTTATCACTGATTTTAAATTTATCGGTTGATTTTTTAACCCCTTTCACTACAGAAGCAGCACTGCTTGATGCACATCAAGATAGCATCTATAAAGTTTCATCTTTAGGAACGTTAATGTTTTTAATGGTTAAATGTCCTAGTCTTGTTGCTAGTTTATTATCTGGTTCTCCTAATCTAAGTGGAAATGATGCTGCTTCAATGGGAATGTCTGCTGGGAAATCCATTGTCAGTAATACTAGAGAGGGAGTACAAAAAGTTGGGAATTTAAAAGAAGGATTAAAAGGAAATGCTTCTTCTAGAACATCTATGTCAAATTTAGCAGGTAGAGGAGCTAATCTTGTTGGAAAGGGTGGAATGGGATTAGGAAAAGCAGGAGTCAGCTTAGGTAAAAAATTTGCAGGTAAAAAATAAATAACAAGGGAGGAAAAAAATAAAAAAACTATTGTTAGTATTAGGATTGATAGGAGTATTAATAGGGTGTGGAATGAAAACATATTCACCAGAAGAAAAGAGAGAACTTATTTTAAAGAGTTATTCAGAAGATAAAGTTACAAGAAAAAAAGCATCGGATAAATATTATGAGATACTCAAGGAATTGTCTCTATTAGAAAGCAAAGGGAATAAAAAAGCAGGTGATGAATATATTGCATGGAAATCAGTCCTTAAAAAGGTATCTAAAGAAGTTAAAACGAGAAGAGAGGCAATTTCAAGGGTGAATTTTAGGAGAAAATATAATGATATTAATGATGAAGAATATAAAAAAGAGTTGATAGAAGCAAAAAAAGATCCAGGAGCTTATTTAGAAAGGATAGAAAAGGAAAAACTGCGTATTTGGAAATCTAAGATGGGATTAGATTAAAATGAAGTTTTTTATTTCATTTATCTTAGGAGTAGTTTTGTTATCTAGATTTTTTACGTATAACATTAGCGATTCTATGCCAAAAGGTTTTTATTATCTTTCAGTAAAGACTGAGAGCATCAAAAAAGGAGATGTAGTAGTTATACCAATTGATAGACTTAATAAAGAAATGCAAGATATGATATTTGATAGAGGTTATCTACCTAAATTTACAAAATATCTTATTAAAGAGGTTAAAGGAACTCATGAAGATGATATTTTCCTAGAAGTAAATGAGCTTCATATATCAGGAGAAAAATTTAAGATAAGAAAATATGATATTTTAAAAAGATCTCTTCCGGTTTTAAATAATGAGGATTTTATTTTGAAAAAAGATGAGTTCATAACTCTGGGAATCAAAGAAAATTCTTTTGATTCTAGGTATTTTGGGAAGATTAAAAAGAATCAAGTTAAATATATAGCTAAAAAAATAAATTGAAGGGATGGATTATGAAAAAAAGAATAGTAATTATGGCACTAATAGCAATATCAAACTTAGCTAATGCACAATTAAATGAAAATCAAAATGAATTCATTAAAGTAAATCAAAATAATTTATTAAATGGTCAAGAGGAATTTCAAGAAAATAAAATATTAGTATTTGGAAATTTCAATTCTTATAATAAAAATAGCAGACATTCTATGACAGCAGAAAAAGAATCAGATAGAGCTGCTAAAGATAATTATAGAATGTCCTACTATCCAGCATTAGCTAAGCAGACTTTCGAAATAATGAGCGATAGTAATCAAGTGATATTTAATAATGTTATAGATAATGTGAAGTATAGAGAAGTCAATGAAATCATAGCAATAGCAGGAGTTAATGGAACAAGGTTAGAGAGCGATTCGGGTAGTACCTCAGGATATGATACTGATCTACACAGTGTTTATTTAGGTGTAGAAAAACAATTAAGTAATAATAATCGTGTTGGTGGGATCATTACTATCGGTAAAAATGATACAGAATTTACAGATATTGAGGATGGGTCTAGAGAAGATTACTACTATCAAGGGAATTTATATTATATATATGAAAATTATGAAAGATTAAAGTTTGTATCAATGTTTTTTGGAGGAGTTACAGACACATCATTAGAAAGAACCCAGATATTTGATGATTTAAATGAAACTATGGCAGATGATATTAATAACTATTACTTAGGAGTAAATAATGAGTTAAGTAAAAAATACTATTATGATCAAAATTATATAAAACCTAAATTTGAGATTAACTTTGCATATATGATGCAAAATGATATTTCAGAATCGGGAGGTCAAGGTTTAGAGATTGATGGTGTAAATTCTATATCTATAGAAACGGGAATAGGTTTAGCATTAGGAAGAGATTTCTATTTAGAAAATAGAAGTAAAATTAACCTCGAAGGAAGTGTAGCAGGATATGTGGAACTAGGAGACCCATATAAAGATTTAAATTCAACCATTAATGCTTTAAAGACAGACAAAGTTAAGATAGATGGATATAATAACGATAGTTTCTATGGAGATATCTCAGTAGGAGGAAGTTATGAAACAGATGATTTATTAACTATATATACAAAGGTAGAATATAGAATAGGGGATAATTTAGAAGAGTTTGTAGGAAACATTGGGTTAAACTACTTGTTTTAATTCTAGGTTATCTCAGTGTTCTCGCAGAGGTTACTTAGATAATCAACCCAACCGTTAGAGCGGAAGAAAAGAGAATGAATTAAATTTTTTAAAAGCAGGATTAGGAGTTTTAGAGATCTTCTTAAAAGATATGAAACAGGCTGTTAAGGATAAGGAAAAAGATTGGGGACACAAAAATAATTTAAAACTGGAGGAGGAGGTATAGATGAAGGATTTCTATAGAAAAGGAGATTTAATGAAAATTTTAGATATATCAGAAAATACAGCATATAAAATAATAAGAGAATTAAATGGAGAGCTAAAAGAACAAGGGTATAAAACTATATGTGGTAGGTTACATAAAAAATACTTTGATAGACGTTATAGGATTAATTAGGATATGAGTGTATATAAAGATAAGCTAAGGAACAGTTGGTATGTAGAAGTAAGGTATAAAAGCTATAATAACGAACAGAAAAAAAAGAAAAAAAGAGGCTTTAAAACAAAAAAGGATGCAAAGGAGTGGGAAATTAAATTTCTTTCTCAAGAAAAAGAAACCAGCTCAATGTTAGATTTTAGACAACTAGCAGAAATTTATTTAGAAGATATACAAGTAAGGGTAAAAGCTAGTACATTTGCAAGGAAAAAAAGAGTATTTAGCGGAAAGCTTGTACCATATTTCAAAGATAAATTAATTCAAGATATTACACCGACAGCTATAAAAAAATGGCAAAACCATGAATTAAAAAATGAATATACAAAAAGTTACTTTAAAACTTTACAAAAAGAATTGAGTGCAATATTTAATTATGCAGTTAAATTTTATGGAGTGAAAGAAAACCCTGTCAAAGTAACTGGAGGAGTTCAAGAATCGCCTTTATTAAGAGATAAGAAAGATATTAATATAATTACTCCTGAAATATATAAAAGGTTTATAAGGGAGATTAAAACATTTGACAATAGTGAAATTTCACTTATATTTTCTTTACTGTATTATTCTGGTTGTCGAATAGGAGAAGTATTAGCTCTAAATACAAAAGATCTAAACTTTGATGATGGTAGTATAAATATAAATAAAACTTATTCTAAAATTGATAAAAAAGGATATATCACAACACCAAAAACTAAATCATCGATTAGAGTTATAAAAGTTCCAGATTTTTTGATGGATGATTTAAAGTGGTATATAGATACTCTATATGATAAGGAAGTAAAAAGAATTTTTCAAGTTAGTAGAACGAACTTACATAGACGTAAAAATCTAACAATAAAAAAATTGAAACTAAAACAATTCAGCCTACATGATTTTAGGCATAGTCACGCTTCAATACTTTTTCAAAGCGGAGTAAACATTGTTAAAATTTCAAAAAGATTAGGTCATGAAAGCATAAAGATGACCTTAGATACATATTCACATTTAGTAGATACTGATGAAAATAAGGTGTTAGAAGTTTTAAATAAATTAAACGATATTTAAACTTTTGTCCCCAAATTGTCTCCACAAATTTATGAAGTCAATAAAATCAGTTCTTAAAATCAAAAATGGCGCACCTAATAGGAATCGAACCCATAACCCTCTGATCCGAAGTCAGATGCTCTATCCAATTGAGCTATAGATGCAAACCAAGTAAGAGTAGTTTACCTTAATTACAGCCTTATGTCAACCAGAATTATCAATGAAATTTAAGATTGGAGGGAAAATATGAAAAAGATATACATATTATTAATTATAACAGCATATCTCTATGGTTGTACCGCCAGAGAGACGGCGATTCCGGTAAAATTAAAAATAATAGAAAATAGAGAGGCAGTGAGCAGCGTACCTGTAAATTTAAAAGCAGTGCCCTTATACGAGAAAAATATTGAATATACCGGTGAGCTGCCACTGGTAGATTATTTATTTACCGATACTACAGTTAATATAAGAGGCAAACCATCGACAAATGGAAAGATCCTGGGTAGGACAAAGATCCACGAAAAAATAGAGGTCTTGGGCACGGTAAGAGGAGAAAGGATTCAAAATAATAGGTTGTGGTATAAGGTCAGATATAAAAACTACACAGGATATCTCCATTCCTCTGTAATAGTAAAAAGAGAATTTAGATTCGAGGAGATGGCAAAGAGAGCAAGGAATTTGGACCTTTTTATTATGGAATCCAAGGTAAATAACCGGAGTATTGAAAGGGTCATCCAGTACAATCCCGGTTCCAGTGAAGCTGAGGGTGCTCCTGTAGATATGTATGGAAATAGGGGAGAGCAGAGTATTATAGGGATTTATACAAATCCAGCTGGTAAAAGTTCTTTGAGATATCTTTCGGATGGAAGGATAGTTTCGGTAAAAGAAAGAGGTCCGGGGGAAGCACTTGTAACGATTCCAGATTCAATGAGGACATATAAGATAGAAAGCGGTAAAACTCAAAAAATTGATCTAAAGGATGGGATAAACAAAATTATAGTAATTGATCTGGATAATCAGAATCAGGGTATATTTTTGAAAAAAGATGATGTATGGCAGCTGATTTCCTATTCATTGATTACCAGTGGTAAAAACAACAACCGTGATTCCTACGAAACTCCAAAAGGTTATTTTTTGGTTGGGAATACGGTGAGGCAGGTTATTTTTTCCTATGAAAAAAAAGTAAAAAAACAGGATCTAAATGGCGAAGTTGTTGAAAGTATCACAGAAAAAGGAATTGTTAAAGAATATAATAAGGATCATTATGAGATAGTGAAAAAATATTCTAGAGCCAATTATGGAATAAGATTTAGTGGAGGCGGGTATATTCATGGAATCCCGTTAAGTGATGATACGGTGAAGGTTTTAGGAAATGAAAAAGCCGTAAAAGAAAGAAAGGAAAGAGCAATAATTACATTGGGAACATATAAAAGGTCTCATAAATGTGTCAGAAGCCCGGAGGAACACGAAAGTTTTCTATACCATGATTTTGTAGGGTATGACCCAAAATATGAAGGGAAGTGGTGGAGGCTTCCCAAGGGAAATGTAGCGGTTATTGTATTTTAAAGATTCAATTTTAAAATTAATGCCAGTAAATATCGGTAATTATTAAGATCTGGAGGGGGTAAGATGAAAAATTATGATATTGATAAGATAAGAAATATTATATTTTTAGGGCATAGTGGTAGTGGTAAAACCAGTATTGTAGAAGCTCTTTTAAATGTAGCCGGGATCACCAATAGGATGGGAAATATTGAGGAGGGGAACACTGTTTCGGATTTTGAAAAGGAGGAGATCCACAGGGGGTTCTCCATAAATACTTCTGTTATCCCCATAGAATACCGTGGGAATAAATACAATATCTTGGATACGCCTGGTCACTTTGATTTTAAAGGAGAGGTCAGTGCTGCACTTAGGGTAGCCGGTGGAGCGGTTCTTGTGGTGGATGCTACTTCTGGCATTGAAGTGGGAACCGAAAAAGCTAATAAAATATTGGAAGAGAAAAAAATTCCAAGGGTTATCTTTATAAACAAGATGGATAAGGGATTTATTCAATATACTAAAATATTGGAGGAGTTAAAGGACACTTTTGGAAAGAAAATAGCACCATTTTGTGTTCCTATAGGTGAGAAGGAGAGATTTGAAGGATTTATAAATGTAGTGGATCTAAAGGGCAGAAGGTTCGATGGGAAAACCTGTGTAGATTCAGAAATTCCTGAAGGGATGCAGATTTCTTCCATCAGGGATATGCTGTTAGAAGCTGTAGCTGAATCCAACGAAGAATTAATGGAAAAATTCTTTAATGGGGAGGAATTTACCCATGAAGAGATCCATACCGGTCTTCACACTGGAATTGTAAACGGAGATATAATACCGGTGTTGGTAGGATCAGCTGTCAACTCCATCGGGATCCATACTTTATTTGATACATTTTTAAACTATATGCCAACTCCAAATGAGATGCAGGACGGCGAGAGAATAGGAGAAGATCCCAAGACGTCTGAAGTTAAAATTAAAAAAGTGGATGCTGAAGAGACTTTTTCCGCCATTGTATTCAAGACAATTGTAGACCCCTTTGTAGGAAGGATATCGTTATTTAAGGTAAACTCCGGAGTTTTAAAAAAAGACACAGAAATTTTTAATGCAAATAAGAATAAGAAAGAAAAAATATCTCATTTATTCTATCTCAGGGGGATAACTCAAATAGATAGTGATGAGATAAGGGCTGGAGATATTGGCGGGACTACTAAACTGCAGCATACTCAAACAGGGGATACTCTCTGTGATCTAAAAGATCCGATACTTTATCCGGCTATTGATTTTCCTGAACCCTGCCTATACCTGGCAGTAGAGCCACTCAACAAAAGCGATGATGAAAAGATAAGTATCCTTCTGCAAAAATTGACTGATGAAGATCCGACTTTTCAAGTCCAGAGAAACTATGAGACTAAACAGCTGTTAATAGGAGGTCAGGGAGAGAAGCATCTGAAGGTTATAATCCACAAGCTGCAAAATAAATTTGGAGTCAACAGTGTCATATCTGAGCCCAAGATAAGTTACAGGGAGACTATAAAAGGTACCATAGAGGTTCAGGGGAAGCATAAAAAACAGACTGGCGGATCGGGTCAATATGGAGATGTACACATAAGATTCGAGCCCAGTAATGAAAAGTTTGAATTTGTGGATAAAGTCAAGGGGGGAACGGTTCCAAAGCAGTATATACCAGCGGTGGAAAAAGGCATAGTTGAAGCAAGCCAGAATGGGATTTTAGCAGGATATCCACTGATTAATTTTAAAGCTACCCTTTTGGACGGATCTTACCATTCTGTAGACTCAAATGAACTTTCTTTTAAAATGGCAGCAATGCTTGCCTATAGACTGGGAGTCCCTAAAGCTAAACCTGTAATTTTAGAGCCCATAATGAAGGTAGAGGTTTTGGTTCCCGATGATTATTTGGGAGATGTAATAGGTGATTTAAATAAAAGAAGGGGTAAAATTTTGGGGATAGTACCATTTGGAGACCAGCAGAAGATAAGTGTAGATGCTCCTCAGAGGGAGATGTTAAAGTATACTACCGACCTTAGAGCTCTTACTCAGGCAAGGGGGGAATTTACATTGGAGTTTAAAAACTTTGAGGAACTGCCTGAAAAAATCAGTGAAAAAATAATTTTAGAGAATAAAGAATAAGGCAGTATTAGGTAGCAATAAATAGGGTGAAAATGGGAGGAGAAGCCTCCTATTTTTTTTTGTAAAAATATTCATAAACAATTACTTCTGTTTATGTTTTCTCAGATTTTTTTAAGGATTAGAATAAAAAATTAAAATAAATTTTGGTTTTTATTTTTTAAAAGGGTAAACTGTATTATAAAAGTTTTTTTGTCTGAAAAAATGACAACTTCATTAAAATTTCCTTTACGCAATAAAATTTTTAACTCTATTTGAAAGTGGATCATAGTACTGTTTTTTTGGTATAGTTTTTGAATTTAGTTTTAAAAATACGGTAATAATACAAAAAACAAGAAAATAAAACAATAATTATTGATTTTTTGTTGACAAGTTGTGAAAATTGGGGTAACATTATCTTAGAAGATGCTTAACAAATTAAGAAAAAAATAGGGAGGAACAAAATGAAAAAAGTTTTATTATTAATTTCATCATTGGTTGTCTTATTAACATTAACAGCTTGTGGTGGCGGGGAAAAAGAAACTAAGATAAAAGATACCTTAGTCGTTGCCCAAGGGGCCGATGCTAAATCACTGGATCCACATGCTTCAAATGACCAACCATCATCTAGAGTATCATCACAAATTTACGATGGTTTAGTATCAACTGATGGAGATATGAATATAGTACCTGCACTTGCTGAATCATGGGACCAGCCAGATTCTACAACAACTATCTTCCACTTAAGAAAGGGAGTAAAATTCCATAATGGAGAAGAATTAAAAGCATCAGACGTTAAATTTACAATTGAAGGGATGTTAGCTTCTCCTCAAACTCACCATATTATAGAAGCTGTGGACAAAGTTGAAGTTGTAGATGATCATACAGTTAAGATCATTACAAAGGAACCATTTGGGCCATTATTACACCATTTAGCACATACAGCATCAGCTATCTTAAATGAAAAAGCTGTTACTGAAGCTGGAGACGACTATGGACAACATCCAGTAGGAACAGGGCCATATTCATTTGTAAAGTGGGATTCTGGAGATAAGATCGTATTAGCTGCAAATGAAGATTATTTCTTAGGAGCTCCTAAGGTTAAAAATGTAATCTTTAGAAATATAACTGAAGGAACAAATAGAACTATCAGTTTAGAAACTGGTGAAGTAGATATCGCATATGATATCGAACCTATTGACAAAAATCAAGTTAAAGACAATGAAAAATTAGAATTAATTGAACAAGAATCACTATCTATGGATTATATCGGATTTAACTTTAAGAAAGCACCATTTAATAATAAATTAGTTAGACAAGCTATCGGGCATGCAATCGACGTAGATATTCTTATCGATGTAGTATTAGACGGTGCTGGGACTAAAGCAAATTCACCTATCGGGCCAAAAGTATTTGGTTACAGTAAAGATGCAAAATCATATGAATATGATCCAGAGTTATCTAAAAAATTATTGGCTGAAGCAGGATATCCAAATGGTTTCAAAACTACAATCTGGACAAATGATAATCCGGTAAGATTACAAATTGCAACTATTGTACAAGATCAATTAAAGCAAGTAGGAATAGAAATGGCAGTAGAACCAGTAGAATGGGGAGCTTATTTAGATGGAACTGCAAGAGGAGATCATGAGATGTTTATCTTAGGTTGGGGAACTAACACAGCAGATGCTGACTATGGATTAAACGCTTTATTCAACACTGCAAACATTGGTGGAGCTGGAAACAGATCTTTCTATTCAAACAAAGATGTAGACAAGTGGTTAGATGAGGCTAAATCATCTATAGATCCACAAAAAAGAATTGAAATATATGCAAAAATTCAGGATCAATTAATGGAAGACTTACCAGTAGATCCATTATTTTACAAGACGATGAATGCTGGTATCAATAAAGATGTAGAAGGGTTTAAATTAAATCCTGCAGGGCATCATAAGATCTATGGAGTGTATTTTGATCAACAAAAATAATCTTGATTGCCCTCTAAATGATTAATTTTTAGAGGGTAATTTTTTTAAGAAATAAATATAAAAATCAGGGAGGAAACATGCATAAGTATATATTTAAAAGATTGTTGTTACTGATACCTGTTTTATTAGGTGTATCATTTTTAGTATTTTCAATAATGTCATTTACACCTGGAGATCCGGCACAACTTATCTTAGGAGAGAGTGCTCCTAAAGCACAAGTGTTAGCGCTCAGAGAAGAGATGGGATTAAATGATCCATTCTTAATGCAGTATGGAAGATTTGTTCTAAATGCAGTGCAGGGAGATTTTGGAAGATCGTATACAAGTGGAAGAGAGGTATTTGGAGAGATATTCCAAAGATTTCCAAATACATTGATATTGGCAGTAATTGGTGTAATAATAGCTATATTAATTGGTATACCGGTAGGGATTATATCAGCTACAAAACAATATTCAATTTTGGATAGTACAAGTATGATAGCGGCTCTTTTAGGTGTAGCAATGCCAAACTTCTGGTTAGGACTTATGTTAATTTTATTTTTCTCAGTAGGATTGGGATGGCTGCCATCAGGTGGGTTTGGAGACTGGAAAAGTTTGATCCTTCCATCTATTACACTGGGGACAGGAGCAGCAGCAATAATTACCCGTATGACCAGATCATCTATGCTGGAAGTAATCAGGCAGGATTATATCAGAACGGCTAGAGCCAAGGGGGTTGCTGAGAAAAAAGTTATCAACAAACATGCTCTTAAAAATGCATTAATTCCAGTAATCACAGTTGTAGGATTACAATTTGGATACCTATTAGGTGGGGCTGTACTTACAGAAACTGTTTATTCTTGGCCGGGAGTGGGAAGAATGATGGTAGAAGCTATTAGAAGTAAGGATACACCGATTGTATTAGCGGCTGTTTTATTCCTTGCAACAACATTTTCAGTAGTAAATCTATTTGTAGATATATTATATGGATTTGTAGATCCTAGGGTAAAATCTCAATATAAATAAAAGGAGGATTTAATTATGTCAGAAGTACTAAGCAGTGAAAATATAAAGAAAAATTCTTCTGTTGAAACTGTAAATAAAAAAAGAAGTCAGTTAGCTGAAGTATGGAGAAGACTGAAGAAAAATAATATGGCTATGGCAGGCCTGGCAATTTTAGGAGTAATAATACTTTTAGCTATTTTTGCAGATGTGATAGCTCCATATGACAGTGTAGCAATCAAGCAAAACTTAAAGGATAGATTACAAAGTCCAAGTGGAGCACATATTTTTGGGACAGATGAATATGGTAGAGACATGTTTGCCAGACTTGTTCATGGTGCCCGTGTATCACTGCAGGTTGGAATCTTAGCTGTTGGAATTTCTATAGTTATTGGTGGAACGTTGGGAGCTATAGCCGGTTATTATGGAGGTAAGTTGGATAACGTTGTCATGAGAATAATGGATGTTTTCCTTGCAGTACCTAGTATCTTATTGGCTATCGCAATAGTTTCAGCATTGGGACCAAACTTATTTAACCTTATGCTTGCCATCAGTATATCTTCAGTTCCTGGATACGCAAGAATTGTAAGAGCATCTGTAATCTCAATAAGAGACCAGGAGTTTGTAGAAGCTGCCAAAGCAATTGGAGCCGATGATTTTAGAATTATATTTAAACACATCATACCAAATTCACTTGCCCCGGTAATTGTTCAAGGAACATTGGGAGTAGCAGGAGCAATACTTTCGACAGCCGGACTTAGTTTTATAGGTTTAGGTATTCAACCGCCTGCACCAGAGTGGGGAGCAATGCTTTCTGGTGGTAGACAATACCTTAGATATGCACCTCATGTAACGACTATTCCAGGTATAGCAATAGTAATCACTATCTTAGCTTTAAACTTGGTTGGAGACGGACTTAGAGATGCATTAGATCCAAGATTAAAATCATAATTAAATAAAAAGCAACGTGACGTTGCATCCAGAAAGGCACAATTTAGGTTGTTATAATTTTTTATTCGTTCCAAAATTTTAGTGCGAAAGTCTATATTTATGGAGTGAATCACCAGTATTTTGGTGATGCCCCTTAGGGGTATAATTTCCTATACTATAAAAAAAGGAGACAAGTCTTATGAGTGATAAATTGTTAAATATAAAAGATCTTACTATTCAATATACAACTGAAGACGGAGTAGTAAAAGCAGTAAATGGCATCAATTTAGATTTAAAAGAGGGGGAAACGTTAGGTCTGGTAGGAGAAACTGGAGCAGGGAAAACTACCACAGCTTTAGGGATGATGAGATTGATCCCAAATCCTCCAGGAAAAATTATGGGCGGAACTATTGAATTTGAAGGAAGGGATCTATTGTCACTTTCTGAAGATGACATGAGAGGAATCAGAGGAAATAAGATCTCTATGATATTCCAAGATC
Organism: Psychrilyobacter piezotolerans; assembly: GCF_003391055.1. NCBI lineage: Bacteria > Fusobacteriati > Fusobacteriota > Fusobacteriia > Fusobacteriales > Fusobacteriaceae > Psychrilyobacter > Psychrilyobacter piezotolerans. The sequence goes on along the minus strand of NZ_QUAJ01000007.1, from coordinate 84,089 downwards.
CAATGACTTCGTTAAATCCAGTGTTAAGTGTCGGGGAGCAGATCTCAGAAGTAATCTTAATTCATCAGGATATAAATATGGAAACAGCAATTGATAGAGCTAAAGAGATGTTAGAATTAGTAGGTATCCCAGGAGCAAGATATAATGATTATCCCCATCAATTTTCTGGTGGGATGAAACAAAGGGTGGTAATTGCCATAGCTCTTGCATGTAATCCAAAATTACTCATAGCGGATGAACCTACAACAGCTTTAGATGTTACGATCCAAGCCCAAGTTTTAGATCTTATGAATAACCTGAAGGAGAAATTTAAAACAGCTATGCTTATGATCACACATGATCTGGGTGTAGTAGCCCAAGTTTGTGATAAGGTAGCTATAATGTATGGGGGAGAAATCATAGAATATGGAAAGATAGAGGATATATTTGAATCTACAAAACATCCATATACAAAGGGGTTATTTGGTTCTATACCAAATTTAGACAGTGATGCTACTAGACTCAGTCCAATCAAAGGAACTATGCCGGATCCAACAAATCTACCTTCTGGATGTCCATTTCATCCTAGATGTGACAGTGCAAAAAATATTTGTTCAGACAGAGTACCCAGACATACAAATATTGACGGACACAGAATTAAGTGTTTGATGTTTGAAGAAGACATCAAACAAAAATGGATATAGGGAGGAATAAAGATGGCAGATAAAATATTAGAAGTAAGAAATTTAAAAAAACATTTTAAAACTCCTAAAGGGATGCTGCATGCAGTAGATGGAGTAAATTTTTCTATAGAAAAAGGGAAAACTCTGGGAATAGTAGGAGAGTCTGGGTGTGGTAAATCTACAACTGGAAGGGTAATTCTCAGATTATTAGAAGCTACAGATGGGGATATATTTTTCGAAGGTCAGAATATAAGGGAATTTGATAAAAATCAAATGAGAAAATTAAGGGAAGATATGCAGATAATTTTCCAGGATCCATTTGCTTCTTTAAATCCTAGAATGACTGTAAGTGAGATCATAGGAGAACCGTTAATTATCCATAAATTAGTCAGCAACAAGAAGGAATTAAGTGAAAAAGTAAAGGAATTGATGGATTTAGTAGGATTAAGTCAGAGATTATTAAATACATATCCCCATGAATTAGATGGTGGAAGAAGACAAAGGATTGGTATAGCCCGTGCACTGTCATTAAATCCAAAATTTATTGTATGTGATGAACCTGTATCAGCCTTAGATGTATCTATCCAAGCTCAAGTTTTAAACCTTATGCAGGATCTACAACAAAAATTGGGATTAACTTTTATGTTTATTACCCATGACCTGTCTGTAGTTAAACATTTTTCAGATGATATTGCAGTAATGTATTTGGGTCAGTTAGTGGAAAAAGCTCCATCTGCTGTACTGTTTAAAAATCCAAGACATCCATATACAAAAGCTTTACTTTCTGCTATTCCAGTAGCAAGCTTAAAGCATAAGATGGACAGGATTGAATTACGTGGAGAGATAACTTCTCCAATCAATCCAGAGGAAGGGTGTAGATTTGCAAAGAGATGTGCGTATGTCAGGCCTGAATGTAGTCATGGAGATCCTGCATTAAATGAAATTTCAGATGGACATTTTGTTGCATGTCATCTTGTAGATAACTTAGTTCAAAATAAATAGAATTAAAAATAAAAAAGAGGATTGATCCAAAAGGGTCAATCCTCTTTTTTGATTACTAAATCTAGTCTTAATCGATCTGAGAAGTGAGACGACTATAAACTTCGGAATAAAAGCTCAGAACTAAGCTTTACTCGCTTTTCTCTTCAGCTTTTAATTTTGAAGGTGATGCTGCTTTTACAATGATTATCCTACTAAGAGCGATATACAAATTAAGTCCTCTCAAGGTTCTTGAATTATGTAATAATCTTTAGAAATCTTGGTGATGCCCTTTTCGGGTACGCAACGTAGTGAGGACTATAGCTTGGGAGCTCGTGGTTATTCTACCTCTACTAAAAAGCTATTTTCAAAATTTGAGTTTTTCTTTCCTCTATTTCGATTCACGAATATTAAATTTATTTATATTTAATAAAAAAATTTAAATGTGACACATCAAAAGAAATAGAGTCCGTTAAGGATGATACCCTTAGATTTTAATCTTTTTTTAATTACTATTCCCAAGTATAAAAATTAGATTTAGTAAATATGATTTTTACGATGCCAAGGGAAAGAGGGTCTACATGGAAAAAGAGAGAAACCTAAGCTATAACCATCTTGTCTTAGTGGAGTAGGTCACAATCGTTGTTGTAGAAGTAAAGAAATTATACTCCAGTTGCTAATGGCAGTCATTAGCAACCATTTTATTCAATTGTAGATCCATTTTAAACAAGGTTGTAATGATAAGGGTGCACTAAAGGATGAAACCGCTACAGGAGCGGATTTGAGGCGTTCACTTCAATAGGTAGTGTAACATTTTTGTTGTAGTCACTTTTTTAAATTGTCTAAAAATGAACTCAATGAAATTAAAGCTAAAAGGACACTAAATTAAGTGTCCTTTTTATCTGGTGTCTTTTAAAAAATTACTTACGATTTTTGTTTGAATTTATTTTCGAGAATAGTCAAATTTTCTAAATCTTTTTCTAATTGGTTTATTTTCTTTTTAATATTTTCCATTCTTTGGTCTATTTTTTCACTTTTATTTTTAAATTCATCATTTTTTTCTAATCTCTTTAATTCTTCTTCAGCTACCAATTTCTTTGTTTTTCTTAATTTTTTGATTTCATTTAATCTATTAATCATAAAACCATCTCCCAAATTACACTTTTAAAAATCATTTTTTATTGCTATCATTGGAGCAAAGAGGACAACCCTTTTGGGTTGCCCTCCTTTATGTTTTAGAATTTACATTCCTTTTAAATCTTGTGCTATAAATTGAGCTTTAGCTCCAAAGATTGCTTGAACACCGTTTGTACCAACTTTTAGTACTCCTGAAGCTCCTAATCTCTTTAACTCTTTGTCATTTACTTTATTTACATCTTTAACTTCTAATCTAAGTCTTGTAATACAAGCATCGATTGTAACTAAGTTATCCTTACCACCTAAGGCAGCCATAACTAAGATAGATAATTCACTTCCACTTACCTTTACTTCTTCCTCTAACTCTTCATCTTCTCTACCTGGAGTTTTAAGATCAAACTTTCTAATAACAGTTCTAAATAAGAAGTAATAAATAACAGCTAATACTAATCCTACAACTATTACCATATACCAGTTATTGTCAAATTTTCCACTCATTCCTGGTAAGGCTCCGAATAAAACATAGTCGATAACTCCACCTGAGAAAGTCATACCAATTCTAACTTTTAACATATTCATCAGCATAAATGATGTTGCAGCAATTACACAGTGAATACCGTATAAAACTGGTGCTACGAATAAGAAAGCAAATTCAATTGGTTCTGTAATACCTGTTAAAAATGATGTTAATGCTGCTGAGAATAAGATACCTCCAGCTAATTTTCTTTTTTCAGGTTTTGCCTCATGATACATAGCCAGTGCAGCAGCCGGTAATCCAAACATCATGAATGGGAATTTACCAGTCATAAATTTACCTGCGCCTTGATAAGTTGAAGATGAGAAATCTCTAACTCCATCATTAAACATTGCAAACCAAATTCTATTATCTCCTTGAACTAATTGTCCAGCGGCATTTGTATATTCACCGAATTGGAACCAGAATGGAGAATAGAAAATATGATGTAATCCGAATGGAATTAATGCTCTTTCTATTAAACCAAATACAAATGTCGATAAGTTTGAATTATTAGGATCATTTGCGATCATTGATAATGAAGCTAACCCTGCTTGAATTGGCTGCCAGATATAAGGCATAACCATACCAACAATAAATCCTACTACAGCTGCCATGATAGGAACTAATCTTTTACCTGCAAAGAATCCTAAGAATGGCGGTAATTCTGTTTTATGGAATTTATTGTACATAGTAGCACCAATAATACCTGCAATAAGACCACCAAATACACCTGTTTGAAGTGTAGGTGTACCAAGAACTAAAGCAAATGCTTTATCTCCAGCTTCTAACCCTGCGGCTGCATCAGTTAAACTTCCCATAGTAACATTCATAATTAACATAGCAACAATACCTGCTAATCCAGCAACTCCATCTCCACCTGCTAAACCTATAGCTGCTCCTACTGCAAACAGTAATGGCAGATTTCCAAATATAACGTCACCTGCATTCTTCATTAATGGTATATCCGCATGTGCTCCTACTGCTAAGAATATACCAGCAGCTGGTAATATTGCGATAGGTGTCATCAGTGCTTTTCCAACTCTTGATAATTGTGCAAACATTTTCATCTTCATTCCTCCTAAATTATATATTTTAGTGATAATATTTATGTACAAATTTAAACTTGTTTTCCTTCTTAGAGAGTAAAAATACTTTAAAAATGTTACATTTTTGATGTTAAAATGTATCTATTTGATTTATTTTTTATCTAGTTGTTCTAATTGGGAACTTTCAAGTCTTTTTTGTTTCATGCTTTAGAATAAAACTTTTTCATAAAAAAGTCAACATTTTTTTGAAAAAAAATGAGCCTTTTTTCATAATTCTGAATTTGATTCTTTAATTTTATTGGGTTAGATTATCTTTTATTAAAAAAAAATAATTTTTTATTTGAGCCTTTTTTTTATAAAAATTTGACTTTTTATTTTTTTTATCATAAAATCAAGGTAAAAATGAATTGTTATCAAATGTTTTGTGCGAATTAAGATTAGGGGGGTGAGATTAGGAGTAGTTATGAAAAAAGATAAGTATAGTATAATAGAACCTTTTTTAAAAAAGGAAAAAAAATTAAAAGAACTCAGCAGTGAACACGATATTCCATATAGCACCCTTAAGAGGTGGATAAAGGCATATAAAGAATTCGGTACCAAGGGTCTCTCTAAAAAAATTAGGAGTGATAAGGATAGTTTTAGAAAAGCTGATGATGAAACTATGGAATATATATTAAAGGAACATAAAAAAAATCCAAATATAAATATAACAACCCTTTATAAGAATTACTTAACTGCCTTTAAAAATAAAAATATCACTAAATTAAGTTACAATACTATATATAGAATGGCTACTAATTTAGACCCGTTCAGCCAGAAATATGTAAATAAAAACTTAACTAATATAAAGAAACCAAATGATATATACAGGATATCCACTGAGAAATTACATATTAAAAACTTAAATATTAATCAAGGGATCGCTACCATAGTTATAATATATGACGTTTATGATGACAGTATATTAAACTATAAGATATATACTGGAGAAGTTAAGGAAGAGCATTATCTCATACTCATAAGGGAAACTATTATAAAAAATAAAATAGGAGATTATCTGGTAAAGCCCAAAAATATATTTATAGATGACTTTAAGATGGGAAATAAAGAAAAATTTTTTACAATTTTAAAGGAATTAGATATAAATATTAATGGAAATTTAGATAAAAATAAGGAGATAACTAAATTTGTCAGGTTCTTAGAAAAAGATATTATAAATATTTTCAAAGGAGAACCCCTCACTATTAATTATTTAAACTATAATCTTGAAAAATATATATGTAACAGCGTTTTAAAAAATATTCCAGAGGGCAATAAATTATTTGATTGTAATAAATTAGATTTTTTGCTTGAAAGTGCAGATAGAAAGGTACAAAATTATGGGATACGTTTTAAAAATAATTTATATAGCGATGAAGTATTGAAAGGATATATAGGGGAAATAGTCACTTTGAGATACAATCTCTTTGATCTGAATGTTTTAAAGATCTATCAAAACGATAAATATTTATTTTCTGTATATCTGACCGATGCACTGATTTAAGATCCTTTTTTAAGGATTTTTTTTTTGCTGTATCTTTGATGAAATTTAGTCCTGCAGATACTGTATCTAGAGATCAAATAGTTCAAGCAGTTAATTTTAACAATCAGATAAAAAATTTAAAATCAAAAAAAAAGACTGTAAACTCGATTGTTTACAGTCTGAAACGTCACGTGACGTTTTTATTATAAATCTTTGCTTATTTTTTTCTGTTTTTTTATTTTCTCGTTCTAAGTAAAATTAAATCCCTTAAATAATTTTCATTTTTAGCTTCCAACCATTTTTTTTCAAAATTATCATCTTTAATTAATGTTGCTATAGATGCCAGAGTCTGGAGGTGTAATTTATTTAATTTAGGACTGCTGACAAATAAAAATACTGCTTTTATCTGTGGGTGCTTTTCACTAAACTTAATCCCGTCTCTGCACCTGAATACAGCCATATGGAATGTATCTATATCCTCTATAACAATATGCGGAATAGCTGTAAATCCAGAAATAGCAGTGGTTATTTCATTTTCCCTTTCAAAGAAAAGATTCTCTAATTCCAAATTGTTTTTTCCTAAGATGGTAGAGAATTTTTCAGCTTCTACCTCAATTAACTCTTTTAAACTAGTAAAACTTTTTAGGTCTACAATGGGAGCTTCCATAACTATCTTATCAAATTCTGTAAGTTCAACCTCATCCCTTTGATGAATAATATCCCGGAGTTCACTCTCTAAGCTATGGCCTAATTTAAGATTATCAGTAATTTTTATTAAAAGGTGTAATAATGCATATTCCCTGCTGGAATTTTTCTTTCCATAGGTAAAATAGATAGCCAAACTTATAAAAATAAGACCGATACTGGATTCTATAGCAGCTATACCCAATTGGGCTATAAAAGATGTGAATACAAATATAGTAAATATCTGAATCCATGGGTATAGTGGGGCAACAAAAGACGGTCTGTAATTTGACAGATTACTTTCTCTGATAATAATCACCGATAAATTGGTAAGGACATATGTCGTTAGTATTACTGCTGATGCTGTTTTTGCTAGTGTTTCCAATGGTAATAATAATGATCCTACCATAAGTAATCCTGTAGAAATAATAGCTACTGTAGGAGTTTTAAATTTTTTATTTACGTGACCTATAAGACTAGGAAATAATTTATCCCGGCTTAGTGCCAGTGGGTATCTGGACGCTGCCATGACCCCGGCATTTGCTGTGGAGATAAAGGCTAATAGGGAAGCTACTGTAATAATGATATATCCTGGATTTCCTGCTAAGACCTTTGCAGCATCAGCAATTGGAGTCAGTGAATTAGCTAACTGGTCTCCTGGCAATACTCCTACAGTAACAAATAGTGTAGCACCATACACTAATATGATAACAATTATGGAAGAAATTAATCCTTTAGGAATATTTTTCTTAGGATTTTTTACTTCTTCGGCGACACATGCTACAGTTAATAATCCACCAAAGGATACAAAGATAAGAGCAGCACTAGAAACTATAAGACCTGCACCTAAAGCAGTAAAAGGTGAACCGGAACTTACTAATTCTAATCTATTGTTTACAACATCATAAATTTGAACAAAGGGATTAAAAAACTCGAGATTGACATTGAACATTCCAACAGCTATAAAAATTCCCATTAACAGTAATAAACCTGCCACTATAATAGTTTCAAATTTACTGGCTGCTTCAACTCCAACAATATTTAAAATCAAAAATACCGCAGTGACTAAAGAGGAAATGATTATTAAGGTATGGTGATCCATAGCATCCCCGTATAAAATTCTACCAACAACACCAGCTATACCAAAGATTGCAAAAGCAGTTTTCAAACAGATTGCAAACCAGCTGAGGACTCCAGAGATAGTTCCTATAAGAGGGCCCAGGGTTCTCATTATAAAAAAATAATCTCCACCGGCTTTTGGCATTGCGGTGATCAGTTCAATAACCGACAGTGTGCCCACAAGTACAATTAACCCGCCTAAAATATAACCTAAAATCATAATTGGACCTGCCTTACTAAAGGCTATTCCAGGTAATATAAATATTCCTGAACTTATCATCGCTCCAGATGCAATGCTAAACACATCCATAAATCCAAGTTCCTTTTTTAGTTCCATAATATCACCCCATTAATATATTTTAATAATCTGAGTATACTCTATTTTTACGTTATTTCAAACTAATCATTCGTTAAGATAAAATTAATAATTATAAAGTTGTTCTCAGATAAAGTTCGATGGAGTCAATTTAAAAGATTATTATTTTCTAAAAAAAATCCTTTAATATCTAATAGTACATTGAAATCCAAAGATCGATATAAAAAAATTGGAATTAAATTTAAAAAACATCACTGGATTTCCTGTGATGTTTTTTTCTGAAAACATTTACTTATTTTTTCTGTTTTTTCTTTTTCGAAGCAAGATCAGATCCCTTAAATAATTCTCATCTTTGGCCTCTAACCATTTTTTTTGAAAATTCTCATCTTTAATTAATGTTGCTATAGATGCCAGAGTCTGCAGGTGTAATTTATTTAATTTCGGGCTGCTGACAAATAAAAATACAGCTTTTATCTGTGGGTGTTTTTCACTGAATTTAATCCCGTCTCTGCACCTGAATACAGCCATATGGAATGTATCTATATCATCTAAAACAATATGTGGAATAGCTGTAAATCCGGAGATAGCAGTGGTTATCTCATTTTCCCTTTCAAAGAAGAGATTCTCCAATTCCAAATGGTTTTTCCCTAAGATGGCAGAAAATTTTTCAGCTTGTAACGTAATCAGCTCTTCTAAACTAGTGAAACTTTTTAGGTCTATAATGGGAGCCTCCATCACTATTTTATCAAATTCTGTCAGTTCAACATCATCCCTTTGATGAATAATATCCCGGAGTTCACTCTCTAAGTTATGCCCTAATTTAAGACTGTCAGTAATTCTTATTAAAAGGTGTAAAAGTGCATATTCCTTACTGGAATTTTTCTTTCCATAGATGAAATAGATAGCCAGACTTATAAAAATAAGACCGATACTGGATTCGATAGCAGCTACTCCCAATTGGGCTATAAAATATGTAAATACAAATATAGTAAATATCTGGATCCATGGATACAGGGGTGTTATAAAGGAAGGTCTGTAATTTGACAGATTACTTTCTCTGATGATGATCACCGATAGATTGGTGAGGACATATGTCATCAATATAACGGCAGATGCTGTTTTAACCAGTGTCTCTAATGGTAATAATAAAGATCCGACTATGAGCAGCCCTGTAGATATAATAGCCACTGTAGGAGTTTTAAATTTTTTATTTACTCGACCTACAAAACTAGGAAATAATTTATCCCGGCTCAGTGCCAGGGGGTATCTGGACGCTGCCATGATCCCGGCATTGGCCGTGGAGAGAAAAGCTAAGAGGGAAGCTATAGTAAGGACTATGTATCCAGGTTTTCCTGCTAATACCCTTGCAGCATCAGCAATAGGAGTCAGTGAATTGGCTAACTGGTCTCCTGGTAAGACTCCTACAGTAACAAATAGTGTAACTGCATAAACTACAGTGATAACTGCAATTGATGAGATCATTCCTTTAGGAATATTAACTTTAGGATTTTTTACCTCTTCCGAGATAGAAGCAACTTTTAAAAGTCCTCCAAAGGACACAAAGATAAAGGCTGCTGTAGAAACTATAACTCCTGCTCCTAAAGCAGTAAAAGGCGAACCGGAACTTACTAATTCTAATCTATTGTTTACAACATCATAAATTTGAATAAAGGGGGTAAAAAAATCAATATTGATATGAAACATACCAACAGCTATAAAGATTCCCATTAATGAAAGTAAGCCTATAACAAGGATAACTTCAAAGGTACCGGCAATTTTAACACCGATTATATTTAATATTAAAAATATAGTTGTGACAATGGAGGAGATAATGACCAAGGTTTGGTGATCCAGGTTACTTCCATAGATGATTCCACCGATAACTCCTGCTATACCAAAGATTGCAAAAGCAGTTTTCAAGCAGATTGCAAACCAGCTGAGGACTCCAGAGATGGTCCCTATGAGAGGGCCCAGGGTTCTCACGATAAAAAAGTAATCTCCACCAGCCTTTGGCATGGCAGTGGTAAGTTCAATAATAGATAATATTCCTGTAAAAGCAATTAATCCGCCTAATATATAACCTAAAATCACCATTGGTCCCGCCTTACTAAAGGCTATTCCAGGCAATATAAATATTCCTGAACTTATCATCGCTCCAGATGAAATACTAAATACATCCATGTATCCAAGTTCTTTTTTTAGTTCCACAATATCACCTCATTTTTTTATTCTCTAGGAAATTATAAAAATCATGAAATAAATAAAAAATTATAAAATCCTAGATTGTGCCTATCTGGATGCAACGTGACGTTGCTTTTTTATTTTATAATCCGAGTATACTTCATTTTTATGTTGTTTCAAACGGAGCTATTGCTAAAATTAAACTGATAATTCCAAAATTAATTTTAGTCATGACTAACTACTTTCAATTTTAAAGGTTGTTATATTTTTCAACAGATCTCATTATAAATAAAAGGTGTCTGTTTATTCTCCTCAATTTTTCCATTATTCTAAAATAAATATGAATTTCCATGGTATTTTCCATTTTTTTATTGAATTGTAGGATTTGGTTAATATGTTCAGATCTTTTTATTAGATCCTTTATCTTAGTATTATCTGGATATTTCAATAAATCAGAAAATTCAGAATTCATTTTACCGATCAAAGAACAAATTTTTAAAATAGCTTTTTTTCTGTGGGGGTGGAAATGAAGGTTATCTCTCTTTAATTGCAGGTATTGTTTGGCCAAACTGGCCTCATAATCTCCTAAAGATTCATAAGAATCTGCCAACTCTAAATGATATCTTACTTCTAAGACGGATTTATTGGAATCACTGTGTCTGAGAACAGAGGTCAATGAATCGATTATGATGATCTGAATCTCGTCCAATTGACGTTCGGCTTCAAATAATCTATCTACACACCTATCACACTTTTTAGAATCCTCGGAGATAAGTGTTACAAAATCATGGAAAGCACAAGAATATATATCGTTCATCTTAGAGATTAAAAGTTTAGATTTTTCCAGTACAATAAACGGGACCTTAGCTAGATTGTCGTCATCAACTTCTAAATTTAAATTTTGTTTACTATCCGGGATAATATAATTGAGTAATTTTTCTAATTTAGTTGTAAATGGTAAAAATAATATAGCAATAAAAATATTAAATAAGGTATGGGAAATTGCAATATATTTAATTATATCTTCTTCTGGGCTAGCTATAAAACCGATAAACTTTACATAGAAAAAAAATAATGGAATAATGATTGAAACTCCTATTATCTTTATACTTATATGGGCATAAGCCGCCTTTCTAGCACTGGAAGATCCAGTGAGAGACGCCAGGAAAGCTGTGATGGTAGTTCCTATATTTTCTCCCAGGACCAGAGCCACTGCACTATTGGGGCTTAGAAGACCCTGACTTGCCATAGCCATGGTTATTCCTATAGTTGCAGAAGATGACTGTAAAATAGCAGTAATAAATGCTCCCATAAGAGCAGACAAAACAACACCCTGAAAATCAGATGCTTCAAATTTACTAAATAACTCTATAAATCCAGGAAGATCTTTAAGAGGTCTAATTCCAAGTTTCATCAGCTCTAATCCAAAGAAGATCATCCCAATTCCTAAGATCAAATTTCCCCTCTGCTTCCATTTGGATGATGGATAAAAAAGAAAAATAAAGATACCTATTCCTGCTATGGGTAAGCCGTATTTACCAATTTTTAAAACTAAAAGCCACCCTGTAATAGTAGTCCCTATATCCGCACCTAAAATTATACCTATGGCCTGCCTTAAAGTCATAAGGTTTGCGTTTACAAAACCTACCACCATAACCGTCGTTATAGATGAAGATTGGATGATGGCTGTGATGGTAGCTCCTACACCTAGTCCCATGATCCTGTTAGAAGTCATGGTATTTATAATATTTCTTAGTTTCTGTCCTGCTAACTTTTGTATACTGTCAGACATTCGAAACATCCCATAGAGGAAGATACTTAATCCACCGATGGTATTAAATAATATCTCTAATGTCATCCCCATAAGATCACCCCTTTAATGTCTCTCAACCTTAGTTTTAGATTATCTATATCTACCCTTCCTAAAAAAAAATTATATTTTATTTTACCGTAGATTATTTGCAGTTTCCTATCTTTAATGTAGTAGATCTTATAAAAACTTCCTTTTTTCAACCTATATTTAGATATTTTTTTCTGATTCCATAGATAATCCAGATAATCTAAATACAGCAAAGCCTTATCTTTTAGGGATTTTTCATAGAGATCTATGATATTTTCAATATCTATATTTTTATAACCCTCTATATATTTATCTTTATGAGTACAAATATCATAAGCAGTTTCTAAAATTTTAAGCTGAGATGGTGTATAGAATTTTGTAGGCAGGAGGCTGCTCTTTTGGTTATTACATCTTTTACAGAGGAGAACTGCGTTATATTTATCATCGGTTTTTAGTCCATAGCCTAGAGAAAGGGGCATATGATGATCAACTTGCAGATTTTTTTTACTCCCGCAATTAAAACAGCGGTGTTCAAATAGATGTTTTATCCACTGGCTGTCAGCATAGGTAAAGTTCGAATCTATAACTTTATGTCTTTCATACCGTTTTCCCTTAACTTTAAATATTTTATTAATTCTTTTTTCGGTAACATTAAAGGGGATCTTACTTTTAAAATCCCCTTTGATTATTCTATATGCAACCTGTTCTTTTTTTTTTATAAGTTCATCTATCCCATAAGGTTTCCCCCCCTATAAATTTATATCCATTCTTTCTCAGCCATCTACGGTAAGATTTTGGATCTTCTATATATTTTCCTATATATTCCCAATATTCCTTAGAATGGTTAGGGTATTTTAGGTGTCCTAGTTCATGCATCACCAAATACTCAATTACATCCAGGGGAACTTTTATAAGGTTGAGGTTGAAAGTAATAGTTCCGCTGGAATAGCAGATTCCCCAGGCAGATTTTAATGGTTTAATCTTTATTTTCTTAGGGTAAAGCTCCATAAGTTTAGTATGTTTTTCTAGATAACCCTCTAAAATCCTTTTTATTTTTTGCTCATACCACTGATTTAATACCAGATCAAAATTCTCAGAGCTGTTGAAAATTATATTTTCTTCCCCTATCCTTATGGAAACCTCGGATTTTTCTGTCTTTAAAGGATAGAGTTTCCCCAGATAATAAACCCCTGAATTATCAGCTGCAGAGGAATATTTTTTCAGTTTATTCTCTATCCAGGCATATTTATCCTCTACCAATTTTAACCCGTAGGAGTAGGAGATCCTCATAGGGATACTTAAAATAATTTCCATAGATGGTTTTACCTGGAGGGAGATATTTTTCTTTTTCTTTTTGATGATACTGAGTTCTCGTTCTTTATTTCCAATTAGTACCTTATATTTTTTTATCATTTTGTTCCTATGACTAAGAATAACGGATATTTTTTATTGTTTTTTTCGATAATAAAAATATTTTCAATTACTTTTACCTCTTTAAATCCTGCACCTTTAAAAATTTTCTCTAAAAATTCATTTGAGAATCCCAAGGAGTAGATTCCATCCATTGAATCATGAAATGAACCATCTTCTTCCATTAGATCTGCAATGGCTATCATCCCGTTAGGGTTTAAAGAATCATATAGTTTTTTTGCTAAATTTGTTATATCTTCGATATGGTGCATAACCATAGAACTCATAATCAGGTCGAAGGTTGAGGTGATTTCAAATATTCCCTTGGGTTCAGTGGTTAAATTTTTATAGTCTCTGCCTTTTTCTTTTAAAATGTCTAACATATTAGGAGAAAGATCTATCCCGTGGACTGCTCCAACTTCTTCTATTAATGGGAAAATTAGCAGTCCGGTACCACATCCAAAATCCAGGATATTCATATTTTTATTTAATTTTATATTGTTTTTTATTGCTCTGGCAATGGCCTTGCCACGTTCTATTTTTGATTCTGTATCCCAATCTTTTGCACGTTCATTAAAGTTACTCATATTTATCCTCCTAATTATTTTTTCTAGTATAATTATACAATAAAAAAGCCATAAACAAATAATTTTGTTCATGGCTTTAGATTTATATTATGAAATTTCTAATTCTACCTCTGTTGGTTCTAGATCTCTACCTTCTATTCTTATATCATCCCAAAGTTTAAAACTTCCTTCAATCCCAATTTCATTGGGGTTAAAATTCCAGTCATCTTGAGTTCCGTTTTTCATTCTAGCCTTATAGTCTTTTAAACATAATATAGTTGGTTTGTACATGATTAAGATACCCACTATATTTACCCATGCCATCATTCCCACACCGATGTCTCCCAATGTCCAAGCCAGACCACCAGACATAATTGAACCTAGGAATACGAATCCTAAAAATAATATACTTAATATTTTTCTGATTTTCTTACCTGAAGTTTCGTCTCCGAACAGGTAGACTGAAGCTGTGTCCCCATTCCAGAAATAAGCTAGGATTGTTGTAAATGCAAAGAACATGATAGCTATAGCTACGATATAAGCTCCATAACCAATACCAGCATCCAATGCTGCAGTTGTATTAAGAGGTCCAATAGTAGACATTGTCATCTCAGTAGAAGCTATAGCTCCTGAGTAGATCTCTTTTCCAGTGGGAGCGAAAACTTTGTATGCACCAGTGATGATGATCATCAGTGCAGTTGCTGTACATACGAATACAGAATCAATGTAGATAGAGAAAGCTTGGATTAATCCCTGTTTAGCAGGATGTGAAGTATCAGCGGCAGCGGCAGATGCAGGACCAGTCCCCTGTCCGGCTTCATTGGAATAGATTCCTCTTTTAACTCCCCACATAACAGCACTACCTACGATACCAGCAAAGGCTTCATGTTGCCCAAATGCGGATCTAATTATTAATGATAATGATGGAACAATATCTCCAACATTTAAAGCTAGTACAATAAGAGCTACCAGAATATAAGCTATAGCCATAAATGGAACTACTATACCAGCAAATTTAGCTATCCTTTTAGCACCACCAAATATAATTATTCCTAACAATGTAACTATTACTACTCCGGTTGCCCATGTAGGGATACCGGTAGCTGTCTGCATAGATCCTGCAATTACATTAGCTTGCACAGAAGGCATGAAGAATGTCATTCCGGCTACAGTTACAATGGCAAATAAGTTACCATACCAGGCTTTTCCACCTAATAGACCTTTCTTAAAATAATAAGCTGGTCCTCCTCTGTATCCACCTTCAATTTTTTCCTTATATAGTTGTCCCAGTGTAGATTCAACATATGATGAAGCTGCACCTAGAAGTGAGATAACCCATAACCAAAATATCGATCCCGGCCCTCCTAAAGCAATGGCTGTAGCGACTCCTGCAATATTTCCTGTTCCTACTCTTCCAGAAACTGACATACACATTGCCTCAAATCCACTTATTGAGTCTTTAGATCTTTCTCCTGGTTTAACATCTTTTCCCATTAATAACCTTATCATCTCTTTTATCATTGTAAATTGTGCTCCTCCAATCTTTAGAGTGAAGAATAGTCCTGCTCCCAGACAAAGATAGACAAGCAGTGGTGACCAAATAATACCATTTAACTGATTAATAAAACTTTCCATTAAATACCTCCGTTTAAATACAATATAAAACAATTGAAATTCGATCTGAATAATTGGAACAACAGTCTTTATCATTGGTAACAATTAAAGGATAGCACCCTATAAATGAGAAGTCAAACCTAAAAAGAAACATTTTATTTATTTTTAGGACACAGTTTTGATGTTCGTTCGTTATTTAGTGAAATTTTTATCTTGATGTTTATATGTTTTCAATACTGAAGTTATTTTTTCGTTATAAAAAATAACGGTAGAGTTATAGTGAAAATAAAAAATCCCTACTTATAAGTAGGGATTTTTTATTCAAATATTTATACATCATTTGGTGCTCATATATTATTTTCACATAGAATGTATATATATTCTAAATGTTCAAATTTTTACACCTATAGATCAAAATAATTGATACTTTTAACATGAAGTTAGAACTTCACTCAACCTATAAAGTGAAATAAATAACAAGTTTGTTGAAATATTATTTTTTTTTAATTATGTTAAAAAAATTAAAGTTTAACTCTTTTCTAGGAGTTTCTTAACTGAGTTTTCACTCTTTCTTACAATTTCATCGATCTCTAAATCTTTAGGATATAGAGGTGGGAGGAATGTTAGATCGATATTTGTAGATTTAGGAAATTTACTTCCAACAGGCATGGATTTATAAGCTCCATCGATGACAAATGGTTGAATTGGTATATTTAAAGTTTTACTTAATATAGCAAAAGCTTTTTTAAATTGTGCCATCTCTCCATCTCTGCTTCTAGCCCCTTCTGGAAATATAACCAGGTTTTTTCCCTGACGGAGAACCATAGCAGCAGCCTGCAAAGTTTCACTTAAGTTATTGTCTAAATCTAAAAGTATTACATTTCCATGGTTAGCAACCCATTTTTTAAACGAACCATTAAAATGTTTATTGACAGCCAGATAATAAGTATTTTCTAAAACTTTCTTGTTCAGAGCTGTATTGAGTATAAAACTATCTAAGAAACTTTGATGATTTCCGATGAAGATTGAGGGCTGATTAGTTATGTTTTCCAAACCATTTTTATTTATTTTCATATATCCCTTAAAAAAAGGAGTCAGGACACATTTTGAAAATTTTAAAGTTGCACTGGATTTAGGGATAAAAACATCAATGTCTTTATCTAATATTTTAGACCAGTCATTTTCTTTCTCTGTGATCTCTACACCCTTGTCATGTAAAAACTTAGACAGGTCATATAGAGTTGGGTAGTGAGAAAGCTCCTCCTCCATAATGGTAATGTTAAATGTATTCCCTACAAATGACAGTAATTCTACAAAATCCAAAGAATCCATTCCTAGATCCAATTCAAAATGATCTTTTGGGGTAGGAGATACTCCTTTTAATTTCTCTATAAATTTTTTCAATACTAGATATTCTTTTATGGTTGGTTCTGTAACTTTCTCTACGACTCTTTTTTTCTCTTCTAACAGGTCTTTCAACTTAAATCTTCTAAGTTTTCCAAGCCTTGTTTTAGGCAACTCCTCCTGTACGATCTTGATATCCAATATTTTTCTATAATTAGGAGCTTCGATATTATATGGATCTATAATATTCCATTTTATAGCTTCACTTATGTTTTTTATACCCCCTTGTTCAATCGCTGCAAAATTAGGGTATACAATTGCAACTAGATGGCTTTTATGTTCAGTAACAGCTAATTCAGAAATTAAATTAGTTCTTTTCATAATATTATTTTCTATATCCTGCGGGTTGATATTTTTACCATTTGGAAGGACTATCATCTCTTTTTTTCTGCCGATAATATAAAGGTAACCATCTTTTATCTCTCCTAAATCTCCAGTATGAAACCAGCCATCTTTATCTATGACTTCTGCTGTAGCCTCTGGTTTTTTGTAATAACCCTTCATGACGTTTTTTCCACGGGCAATGATCTCCCCGTCATGGGCTATTTTTAATTCAATTCCTGGTAGGGCTCCACCACAGGAACCGGGCCTTATGTCGTCATATCTGTTAAAGGTAAGGATTGGAGATGTTTCAGTAAGACCATAGCCCTCCAGCATTCTAAATCCCAGAGTGTTAAAATCTTTGACTATCTGTGGTTCTATCTTAGCTCCTCCGGAAACCATAATATGCATCTCTCCGCCAAACCCGTCTTGTACTTTTTTAAATACCTTCCTGCCTAACTCTATATTATTTGTTTTAGCAACTATTTTAAATAGTATTCTGGGGATAAAACCTGCATTTATTTTTTCCATGATTCCCTTATGAAACATCTCCCATAACCTGGGAACTCCTACAAACAATGTGATCTTATATGTCTGTAATGCATCTTTAATAGCAGCAGAAGAAAGATCATCTAAGATAACAACGGTACACCCAACCTTTATAGGAAGAATCAGATTTCCCATAAGGGGCAGGATATGGTGCATTGGTAAAAGGGCTAAAACTCGGTCAATTTCACGGTATAAGCCAACTTTAGCTATATTGTCGATATTAGAAAGGAGGTTTTCCATAGTAAGCATAACTCCCTTAGGGTTTCCAGTAGTACCAGAGGTATAGAGGAGTAAGACAGTTTGATCTCCTATTGGAGCTTCAATATAATCTTTTTTACCTGTATATTTTTCCGGGACTTTAACTTCATCTAAGTTGATGATGGGGATATTCAGTCCGGATATTTTTAGTGCTTCTACAGCGACTTCCAAGTTTTTATTGCTGGTATATAAATATTTTGGTTCTGAGTCGGTTAAAAAATATGCGATCTCAGAAGCACTACTTCCAGCATCTACATTGATGGAAATTCCTTTTTTTTCCCAAATAGAAAATACAGCATATGCGATCTCAGGCCGATTTTCTAAAAATACCAACACCTTGTCCTCTGGATTTTCTAATGTTAACAGATCTGAATAATATAAAATTCTTCTTACTAATTCTTTATATGAAATTTCAGTTCCCTTATATATTAGGGCTGGTTTGTTTCTTGAAATAATAAATTTCATCATATTCCTCCTAAATTTTTAATGAATATTTTAACCTATTATACTATATTTATTGATGTAAAACAAACATACTCCAGGAAAAATAAGAATAAATGAATTAGTTCGTCTGCCTTAGATTCTAAGGCAGATTAAATAAAAATTTTTTTAATTAATTTAATAGGAAAATATGAGGAAAGAAGGTATAAATTATTATTCAAAATAAAATATTTCATAAGGGGGGTTGACCATGTATGCACAAGAAAATAATAGTCAATTAATTCACGTAGAACATATCTTGCCAGAAAACTTAACAATTTTGCCAATGCTAACAAGACCAATATTTCCAAATATTATGATTCCTATAACTTTTTCAGGGGAAGTTTTTTTAAAAACTATCAAGCAGGTAGAGGAGACAGAAAATAGATTATTAGGTTTAGTTTTTGTAAAGGAATTAAATCAATTTGATATTTTTAAATCAGAGCTATATGAAATTGGAACAGTAGTAAAAATTCATAAGATAACACCTCTTTCAGCCAATACAATCCAGATAATAGTTCAGGGATTGAATAGGTTTGAACTAGTAAAAGTGATAAGAAAAGAACCTAATCTCGTTTGGAATGTAAAATATGACGAAGGAGAGGAGGGACCTCCAAATGATGAAATACGTGCATATATGTTAGCAATTATGTCATCTTTAAAAGAAATTTTTAAGGTCAATCCAATCTTGCAGGAAGAACTAAAGTTACTCATGACCCAGGTAAATTATGAACAACCAGGTGTACTTATGGATCTGATTACTTCCATGTTAAAAACTGAAAATAAAAACTTACAAGAAGTTTTGGAGGAGTGGGAACTAGCTAAGAGGAGCAGACTGATATTAACTATGCTGAAAAAAGAACTAGAGATATCGCACCTCCAACAAAAACTCCAAAAACAAATTGAGGAAAAAGTAAGTAAACAGCAAAAAGAATATTTTTTAAGGGAACAATTAAAGTTGATAAAAAAAGAATTAGGAATGGAAAAAGATGATCAAGAGACTGAAGTCGAAAAAATATTACAGATGTTAGAAGGAAAAACTCTAAGCGAAGAAGCGTTAAAAACTGTGGAGGAACAAATAGAAAAATTGAAATTATTGGACAGCCATTCACCGGAACACAATGTAGTGAGATCCTATCTTTTAGCCATAGCTGAGCTGCCGTGGGGAGTTTATTCAGAAGATAGTTTAGATATACAAAAATCGAGAAAAAAACTGGATGAAGATCACTATGGATTACAGGATGTTAAAAGTAATATATTAGAATTTATTAGTACCATTATGAAAACTGGAAATGTAAGTGGAGCTATCCTTTGTTTAGTAGGACCTCCGGGAGTGGGGAAAACTTCCATTGGAAAATCAATTGCAAATGCATTAAACCGGGAATTTTTCAGGTTTTCTGTAGGGGGGATGAAGGATGAAGCAGAGATAAAAGGTCATAGAAGAACCTATATCGGTGCCATGCCAGGGAAGATACTGCAGGCTATAAAAAAAGTCGGGACAGCAAATCCAATAATAATGTTAGATGAGATAGATAAAATTGGAAACAGTTACCAGGGGGATCCAGCATCAGCTCTCTTAGAGGTATTGGATCCAGAGCAGAATGTAGAATTTTTAGATCACTATCTGGATGTAAGATTTGATCTATCTAAAATTTTATTTATAACTACAGCCAATCAGTTAGATACTATCCCCAGACCGCTCTTAGACAGGATGGAATTAATTCAACTGCCGGGATATATATTGGAAGAAAAAGAAGAGATAGCAAAGAAATATCTGATCCCGCATCAAATGGAAGATCATGGATTATCGAAAAAAGAAATATCAATATCAGATACAACTCTCAGGGAAATTATCGATAAATATGCCAGAGAAGCAGGGGTAAGGGGATTAGAAAAAAATATTAAAAAGATTATGAGAAAAGCTACTCTGAAGATTGCCGAGGGGGAACATAAAAAGATAAATGTGACTAAGAAAAATATGGAAGAGTTTTTAGGTAAGCCAATTTTTACTACTGAAGAACTGTATAATAAAAATATACCTGGAGTTACACTGGGACTGGCCTGGACATCTATGGGAGGAGTTACTCTATACATAGAGGCACGAGTTATAGGCCATCAAGGCGGGTTTAAGCAAACAGGTCAATTGGGAGAAGTAATGAAGGAGTCTTCAATCATTGCCTATTCATACGTTAAATCTCTGATGTGCAAAGAAGACTGTGATAAGGATAAAAAAGATTTCTTTGATAAACATAGTATCCATCTTCATGTACCTGAAGGTGCTACTCCAAAAGATGGACCTTCTGCTGGAGTAACTATGGCACTGGCTCTATATTCACTGGCTAAAAATAAACCAATTAAAAATAATTTAGCTATGACTGGGGAGATCACTCTGACTGGAAAAATATTACCTATTGGAGGAGTAAGGGAAAAAACAATAGCTGCAAGACGGGTAGGAGTAGATACACTATTATTTCCAAAAGATAATAAAACTGATTTTGAAAGACTGCCTAATTATATAAAAGAAGGAATCACAGTACATTATGCTGATTATTTTGAAGATGTTTTAAAAGTAGTATTTTAAAATTATTCCTTAATATAGATCGTATAAATTTTAGATTTTTATCTTTGATTAATACGATCTATAATCAAACAGAATTAAAGTCCGATAACAATTGAATATAATAATTTTTTTAAAACAAAATTATAAATAATTTATTAAAATATATGGAGGTTGGATGATGATATTAATCCATGAAAAGTTAAAAAAACATATGGCTAAAAAAAATCTTAATGTTATAAAAATCTCTATTGAAGTTGTTAAAGGCGGCTGATGTGCTGGAAAGCAGATACTTCAGGTTGAAGCAATAAAAGAGATGGAAGATGAAAATGGATTTACAAAATATGATGCAGATGGTCTGGATGTATATGTCTCTGATGGACTGGAATTGACAGATGAAGTGGAGATTAAATATGTATATTCAATACCTGTAATAGGAACTGTACTCAGTGCTACAGGGATAAGGATAAAAGATTAAAAAATAGTTTCTTAAAATAAGGGAGCCTTTGAGTTTCTTTATTTTTTTATTATCCGGTTCACCACGGGAGGAGGAATTATGGAAAAAAAATTAGAAAAAAAAGATATAGTCTTAAAAAAACGAGATCTTCAGGGATATAAAGGGGATTATGGGCATGTGATAGTAATAGGGGGAAGCCGGGGATTTACAGGAGCACCTGTAATTACAGCTAATTCAGCAGTGAGGTCAGGAGCAGGTCTTGTAACTCTTTGCATAGAAGATAATATAGAAAATATGGTAATACCAAATCTTTTGGAGGCCATGAGCTGTGTTTTTTCAAACAAAACTAAAATAAATAAATTATTAAAAAATGCTGCAGTAATAGCCTTTGGCCCGGGAATGGGTCAGGAAAAAACATTAGATATTTTAAAATATATTTTAGATAATTCCACCTGCCCCCTGGTAATAGATGCAGATGGAATAAATATCCTGCATAAAAATATGGAATTGTTAAGAGGTAAAAAAGTGGTTTTAACTCCCCATTTAGGAGAGTTTTCAAGACTGACCGGATTAGATATAGAAGAAATAAAAAAAGATAGATTAAACATAGTTAAAGAGTTTGCCCATATTCATAATGTGGTTTTACTTTTAAAAGGACACAGGACTCTTATTACTGACGGGAAAGAAGTATATATAAATACAAGTGGAAATCCTGCTATGGCAAATGGAGGTATGGGAGATTCTCTTACAGGGATAATTGCCTCCTTAATAGCACAGGGATATGATGTGTTAGAAGCTGCCTGTACAGGGACTTATATTCATGGTTATATAGGGGATGAATTATCTAAAGAAAGGTTTTGTGTTACTGCAAGGGATATAATAGAATACCTGCCTATATATATGAAAAAATTCCAAAGATAAGAGTTGTTAATTGAGTAAAAATGGTATTTTCTCATTATTTTTTCATAAATATGATAATTATCCTTGTAATTTAAATTAATTTACAAGTATACTGTAAGTATAATCAATTATTATAGGGGAGAAAAACATGCTGAGGATAAAAAGTTTAACTGTTGTGACCGTTTCAAGTGTACTGGTTTTTATATTTATGTTTGTTTATTTAAAAAAATCAATAGACACAGATTATAAAAGTCTAGAGATCATCAGATCAGAATCTGTATATCATTTGGTAGATAAGGAGTTTCAAGGGATATATAAAGATTTAAAAAAAATAAATACTGACTGGAGTAAGTGGGATGATACCTATGAATTTATAGAAGGTGATGTGAAAGAAAGGGAAAAATTTATAAAGAGTAACTTGGACTATGGAATATTTAATGGGTTATTATCCGATTTAAATTTAAATTTCATTATTTTTCAGGATGACCAGGGGCAAATCTTATACCAGCAGGGTTATGATGAGTTATCAGAGGATAAAATCCCTAAAAATAAAATTGAGCTGATAACAAAAGAAATATCTGATTATAAAGGTAAAACAGGGATGCTGGTTGGGGAGAATAAAGAAGTTATTGTTTTTTCTAATTTAAAGATAACCGACAGCCAGGAAGTGAAAAAATCAAATGGTAATTTAATAATGGGTTATTTTTTAAATAAAAACAGAGTTATGGCTCTAGAAGAAAAATTAGGAATCCAGCTTGTTATGGCAGGGATTTCTGAGAAGTTAGAAATCCCATATCAGATCAATATAGGTAAAAATAAAATAGATAATAAACTGTATATTTCAACTCTCTCAAGGGAAAGTGTTATTTTTGATAATCAAAGGAATGCTGATCTATTGATCCTGGGGAAGAAAAATGTGAAAAAGTATATGATTGTGCTGTTTATTAATTTTCTAATATTGATATCTGCGATCTATATATTTATGGAACATATTATAGTGAAAAGATTGAGAAAGATGGATAAATCGGTAAGAGAAATCATAGAATGTCAGGATTTGGGGAAGCGCCTTAAGATTAACGGCAGGGATGAAATTGGTAATTTAGGAAAAAATATAAATAATTTATTGGAAGATATTGAGATTATGAAGGAAAAATTATACAGCCTGGCTGCCTATGATGTGATGACCGGAATTTTAAACAGGCATACGGGATTGGGAAAATTGGAAAAAAACTTTAAAAAAGCTCAAGATAATAATGAAATTTTTACAATAGCTTTTGTAGATATAAATGATTTAAAATATGTAAATGACAGGTATTCTCATGAAGAGGGGGATAAATTAATTAAAAATGTTGTTAAAATTATAGAAGAAAAATTGGAACCAGAAGATGTTTTTTTGAGATTTGGAGGAGATGAATTTATTCTGGGATTTGATAGATTAAATTTAATAGAGGTAAATCTATTATTTAATGAAATTGAAGAAAATATAGAAAAATTTAATAAAAAATCAAAAAAAGAATATACACACAGCATCAGCGTAGGAATAGTAGAATGTTGTGGAAATAAAACCTTACAGGAATATGTCAACATTGCAGATATAAATATGTATGAAAATAAAAGATATAAAAAAAAGTTTCCTGAAAAAATATATGTTTAAAAATATTAAAAGAGGTATAAAAATACCTCTTTTTTTAGGAAAATAAATTATTTTTCACAGTAAAAACATACTTTTTTACCTTTGAGATCCATCCATTTTCCTCCTAAATCTTCTATCTGTGAGATACATTTAGGATTTTTACACCTTTTGTCTACTCCGTCATATACAGGTTTAGTATGATCTTTCATGAGTAAACTCATGATGGCCTGCCTGACAAAAACACCATTTTTAGCCTGGGAAAAATAAACCGCATTGGGAGTAGAATCCAGATTTGTATGGATCTCTCCTACCCTGGGCAGTGGATGAAGAATTTTTAAATCAGGTTTGGATATTTTTAAAATCTCTTTATCTATTTGATATTTACCTGCACATTTTTTAAAATCTTCTGCATCATCAAATCTTTCTTCCTGTATCCTGGTCATATATAGGATATCCATATCTTTCATAACAGTTTCATAGTCTTCTAAAACTTCATATTCTAAAGAGAGGGAATCCAAGATATAAGATGGAATCTGCATCTCAGGAGGAGCTATAAAATAAATCTTATTCCCACTAAATTTATCCAATGCCTTAGCCAATGAATGAACAGTCCTTCCATATTTGAGATCTCCTACAAAGGCAATCTCCAAATTATCTAACCTGCCTTTTTCCTTCTGTATGGTATATAGATCCAGTAAAGTCTGGGTAGGATGCTGGTTAGCTCCATCCCCTGCATTTATTACAGGTATATCCAAAATCTCACTTGCTCTTTTGGCTGTGCCCTCATGGGGACTCCTGATTGCCATAATATCAGTATAGAGGCCCATCATAGTGAGGGTATCGGAGATGGTTTCCCCTTTTTTTAGGGAGTTATTCCCTCCTCCATCTAATTCTATTACCTTTCCTCCTAATCTATACATGGCACTGATAAAAGATAACTTAGTTCTGGTAGAGGGCTCAAAAAACACAGTGGATAAAATTTTATTTTCTAACTCACAAGGTTTAGGGTTATTTTCCAATTCTTCTGCCTTATCTAAAATGCTTAAGATGTCTTTCATAGTTAAATTATTTAATGATAGTATTTCTTTCAAATTATCCTCCTTACTTTCCTTTAATGATTTTTCTTAAGGAACATAAAATTAGATATTATGAAAGAGGTCATTATACAACCTCTTTCAAATTTTTTATTAAATTTTATTTATTCCTGTTACAGAAATAATATCCAACAGCAGAGTCTATTAGATCTTGCTGATATCAAAGATATCTAAGTCTCTAGTGTTTACATCTTTTTCCATGATATTTAATACTGCATTCAGTGTATCCAGTGAAGTCAATACTTCTACACCATATTCTATAGCTGTTCTTCTTATCTTAAATCCATCCCTTTGGGCATCATTTGCTTTTGTAGGAGTATTGATAAGCAGATCAATTTGCTGAGTTTTTAATTTATCGATTATATTAGGAGATGCTTCATTGATTTTATTTACAGTTTCACATGGTACACCATTATTATTTAAATATTCAGCAGTTCCGCCGGTTCCAATCATTGTACACCCTTGGTTTATAAGTCTTTTAGCTAAACTTAAGAATTCATCTTTATCGCTTCCCTTTATAGTTGCTAAAACTCTCTTATTTTTAATTTCGTGTATTCTGTATCCTCCTACAAGACCCTTATAGATAGCCTCGTCCATATTGTTTCCTATTCCAAGGACCTCTCCTGTGGATTTCATCTCAGGTCCTAATGATACTTCCACACCACCAAGCTTCTCTGTAGAGAATACCGGAACTTTTACTGCTACCAGATTTGGTTTTTTATATATTCCCACACCATATGGCAGATCGGATAATTTTTGCCCCAGCATTACTTTTGTTGCCAGTTCGATCATTGGAACACCAGCTACCTTGGAGATATAAGGAACTGTTCTAGATGATCTTGGATTTACTTCTATGATATATAACTTATTCTCATAGGCGATAAACTGTATATTCATCATTCCGATTATATTTAATTCTTTAGCTAATTTTCTGGTGATTTCTAAAATCTCTTCTTCCGTCCCCTCATACAAATTTTGTTGTGGGTAAACTGTAATGGAGTCACCAGAATGGATTCCTGCTCTCTCAAGATGTTCCATGATCCCAGGAATAAGGACATCTTCACCGTCACAGATCGCATCTACTTCGATCTCCACACCATTTAAGTATTTATCTACCAATACCGGGTTTTTAGGATCTCTAATGAAAGAAGCTTCTAAGTAACCTTTTAAGTTTTCCTCTAAGTAACAGATCTCCATACCTTGTCCGCCCAATACATATGAAGGTCTTACCAATACCGGATATTTTACTTTTTCAGCTTCTGTTATACCGTCTTCAGTATTCCAGACAGCCCTTCCCTTTGGTCTGTTTATATCTAATTTTTCTAAGATAGCCTCAAATCTTTCTCTATCCTCGGCAGCATCTATCATATCAGCAGAAGTACCAATGATATTAATTCCTAAGTCTGCTAAATCATTAGCCAATTTTATAGCAGTCTGTCCGCCAAATTGCAGGATAACTCCCTCTGGGTTCTCTTTTTCAATGATATTCATTACATCTTCTAATACCAATGGTTCAAAGTATAATTTATCAGCAGTTGAGAAATCAGTCGAGACAGTCTCAGGATTGTTATTTATAATGATAGTTTCTATATCTAGACTTTGCAGTGCTTTTACTGTGTGTACTGTACAGTAGTCAAATTCAATTCCCTGTCCGATCCTGATAGGCCCGGATCCAATTACTATAACCTTTCTTCTGTCAGATATTTCTACTTCATCATATAGATCATAAGTTGAGTAGTAATAAGATGAAGAAGCTTCAAATTCTCCTGCGCAGGTATCTACCATCTTGTATACAGGCATAACATTTAATTCTTTTCTTTTAGCTACTATATCATCTTCATTTAATCCCATAAATTCTGCCATGGCTCTGTCTGAGAATCCTTTTTTCTTCCAGTTTCTAAGGTTTTTAGGAGTAAGATCAGATAATTTAGTCTTCTTTAAAATTTCTTCCTGTCTAACTATCCATTGGAGTTTTTCCATGAAGAACGGATCCATTCCGGTAATTTTCTGCAGCATAGTCTTAGTATACCCACGTCTGAGCATCTCAGCCAGGTCAAATATTCTTTCGTCATCTGGACTCACTACCCTCTTTTTTAGTTCCTCCATAGATCTTATCTTAGAGGCTTTATGCTCTAAGCTGTACTGCCCGATCTCCAATGATCTTATACCTTTTAAAAATGCAGCTTCAAAGTTGTTTCCAATAGCCATGATCTCCCCTGTAGCCATCATCTTTGTACCTAACTTTCTGTCAGCTTTATCGAATTTATCAAAGGGCCACTTTGGAATCTTTACTACTATATAGTCCAGTGCCGGTTCAAAACAAGCGTATGTTTTTCCTGTAACCTCATTTTTTACTTCATCCAGAGTGTATCCCAGTGATAATTTTGCCGCTACCCTTGCAATGGGATAACCAGTAGCTTTAGAAGCTAGTGCAGATGATCTTGATACTCTGGGATTGATCTCTATAATTGCGTATTCAAATGAATCAGGGTTGAGAGCAAACTGTACATTACACCCTCCTACAATTCCGATCTCATCTATAATGTTAAGTGCAGATGTTCTCAGCATTTGGTATTCTTTATCAGATAATGTCTGGGATGGAGCTACTACGATACTGTCTCCTGTATGGATTCCAACGGGGTCGATATTTTCCATGTTGCATACTGTAATTCTATTCCCATTGATATCTCTCATTACCTCATATTCTACTTCTTTCCATCCAAGGATAGATTTTTCAACTAAAACCTGTCCTACACGGGATAATACCAATCCCTTCAATAAGATGTCTTCCAACTCCTGAGGGTTAGCTGCCATTCCTCCACCAGTACCACCCAATGTATATGCAGGTCTTACAATCAACGGGTATCCTATTTTTGCAGCGAATTCCAATCCATCTTCCAGGCTCTCAACTATCATACTCTCTATAGTAGGTTCCCCTATCTTATTCATTGCATCTCTAAACAGGTCTCTGTCCTCTCCCCTTTTTATAGAATCGATACTTGTACCCAATACCTTGATATTGTGTTCTGCTAATATTCCGCTGTCTTCCAATTCCACTGCCATGTTAAGAGCAGTTTGTCCACCCATTCCTACCAGGATTGAATCAGGTTTTTCCTTTATGATTACCTTAGTTACAAACTCCAATGTAATGGGTTCTATATATATTCTATCGGCTACACTTTTATCTGTCATTATAGTTGCGGGGTTAGAGTTTATTAATACTACTTCTATCCCCTCTTCTTTCAATGCCTCACAAGCCTGTGTTCCAGAATAGTCAAATTCAGCAGCCTGTCCTATTACAATTGGTCCCGATCCTATTACAAGGGTTTTCTTTATATTTTTATCTAACATTCAATTACCTCACTTTAAAAAAATTTACCAAAGAGAAGACTCTTCTTTTTTATGGTTTCTCTTGGTTAAAGAAACCAACGTAGGAGCTTTGAAGCTCTACGATGTCAATGGGAAATGCCTATCCCAGCATTTTGATGAAATCATCAAATACATACTGAGAATCTTCCGGTCCAGGTGCTGCTTCTGGATGATACTGTACCGATGCTATCTTATTCTTATAGTCTTTCATTCCCTCTACAGAGTTGTCGTTTAAGTTTATTTGAGTGATCTCCACACCTTCCGGCATTTTGTCTACCACATACCCATGGTTTTGAGATGTGATAAATATCTTATTTTTTTCCAAATCTTTTACCGGGTGGTTAGCTCCCCTGTGACCAAACTTTAACTTGTTCGTCGACCCTCCCAATGCCCAAGCCAGAAGTTGGTGTCCTAAACATATTCCGATTATAGGAGTTTTTCCAATCATTTTTTTGATCTCATCTATTACACCTGTTAGATCAGCGGGATCTCCTGGTCCATTAGATAAAAAGACACCATCCAGATCATAGGATAAGATCTCCTCAGCAGTTGTATTCCATGGGAATATAGTCAAGTCACAGTTTCTTTTATGAAAAGATCTGATGATATTTTGTTTTATTCCAAAATCAATCATTCCGATTTTTTTATTTACTTTTTCTGCACCACAGGGAGCTTCATAGATCTCTTTTGTACTTACTATACTTACTGCGTCTATATTTGAAAAATCATTCATTGTATTTTTTATTTCTTTTTGTGTAAGCTCATCTACGGTGATGATAGCTTTCATAGATCCGTTATCTCTTATGATCTTAGTTAAATGTCTTGTATCGATACCTTTAAATCCCATGATCTTATGTTGTTTTAGATAACCATCCAGGGTCATCTCACATCTAAAGTTATTCGGCAGTTTAGCAGGTTCTTTTATTACAAATCCTCTTACCTTTGCACCATTACTTTCCAAGTCATCCAGGTTAAGACCGTAGTTTCCTATCATTGGGTAAGTCATTACAACTATTTGTCCATAGTAAGATGGATCAGTAAGGACTTCTTGATATCCTGTCATAGATGTATTAAACACTAACTCTCCTACAGCTTCCTCTATGTATCCAAAAGCTTTTCCTTCAAATACCATTCCGTTTTCTAATATCAGTTTTGCCTTCATAACGCCTCCTAGGTTCTCATAAGTTTATGCTAAAAAAAAAGAACAATAACTAAAATAGATTAGTCATTATTCTTTAGAATAAAATTATTATTAAAATTTAAAAACAAAGATACAGCTCCATATGTTATATAGGGAACATCTTTCAAAAATAAAAATTTGTTAAATTGAAACAGATTATTGAATTTAATTGGTATTACTAGTAATCTATTATTTTTCAAATCTAACGCCTCCTAAAATTTTCTTATATCAGAATATCAAAAATAATTGAATGTGTCAATATTTATTTTTGAATTCTCCCTAATATTGGTGTAGTATTATATATAGCTTAAAAAAATTTAACATAAATAAAAAATAGAGCGGGGAGGTAAGGATGAAGAAATTATGTGTTTTATTGTTCATAACTTTAATTTCAGTTTTCAGTTTTTCAGAGTCGGAAAATATTTTTGGAAAATTTGCAATTGGAGAAAATATAGTTGTAAATGATGGGGATGAGGGAGATTTAGTTGTAGCAGGCAGAGAAATACTTATAGACAGAAATTCCTCTAAGCGTGTAATTATTGCTGGTGAAAGAATTACAATAAAAAGCAGGTCAAAAGAACTTTACCTGGCAGGGAAATATGTCGCAATAGATGGGATGGTAGAAGATAATTTAAATATAATGGCTAAAAATTTATATATAAATGCCCCTGTAGGCGGAGATGTCAGAATGGTTGTTGAAAACGCTGTCGTCTCAGAGGGGGCAGTTATAAATGGTGATATTGAGATAGATGGAAACCTCCTGGTATCCAAGGGAGCGGTTGTTAAAGGAGATATCTATTATAGTGGTAAAATGCCTGTAATAGAAGGCCGTGTAATGGGAGAACTTGTAAAAAAGACAGAGCAAAGTTATACCTTTGAGAGACACTTTACTTTTCTTCCATTTAAACTATTTTCAGTATTTTACTTGTTTATACTCACCTATATAATTTTTAAACTAAAAAAAGACCTGGGGAAAGAAAGGCTGGATAGATATTTAAATAATAAAAGTTTAATTTTATTCAAGGGATTTGCAGGTTTAGTCCTCACCCCGGTAGCTGCTGTATTATTATTTATTACAATTTTAGGATTTCCCGTGGGGGTCTTACTGATCTTATTCTATATGATCTTACTGTTCCTGGCTACTCCCATAGCAAATCTGATTATAGCAACTAAATATTTTGATGAGATAAACTTTCTCAAGCTTTTATTATCTAGTTTTGTAATAATAATTTTAATAAGTTTACCCTTTATAGGATGGCTGATAAAATTATTCTTAATTTTACTTGGCTTAGGAAGTATAATAGACAGGTTTGGAAATAAGATGATCTGCAAATAAAAATAGGCTTGATCCTTTTGGGTCAAGCCTATTTTTATTTTGGGTTCAATTGGATTCAAAAATCAAATTAAATTTTTCATTATATTTTATAAAAACATCTACAATTTCAGGGTCAAAGTGCTTTCCCCTTTCTTCTAGAATAATATTCATGATTTTTCATGGGTAAATCCGTCTTTATAGGATCTTTTTTGCCGCAGGGCATCATATACATCGGAAAGAGCAGCTATTCTTGCTTCCAGAGGAATTTCCTCTCCCTTTAATCCTTCTAAATAACCCATACCATTCCATTTTTCATGATGATAAAGGGTTATGTTCTCTACCATAGAAGGGAGATTAGCATCCTTTATAAGATTATATCCTATTTTCACATGTTCTTTCATAGACTTAAATTCTTCTTCGGATAATTTCCCATTTTTCTTTAGGATTCCATCATGGACACCTATTTTTCCTATATCGTGGAGGGAGGCATAATAACCAATATCTTTAATAAAATTCTTATTACACCGGAGCTTTTCTGCAATTAATCTTGAATATTCATTTACCCTTCTTATATGATTACCGGTGTCTTCATCGTTATAGTAATTGGCATTTTCCAGAGTAGTAACCAGGGATAGGGTGATTTTTTGCAGGGCTATTTTTCTATTTTTAACATTCCTATAGGAACCAAGGGTAATACTCAGTATACCGAGGGAAATTACTAATATAAAGATAGAAACCTTATAATCACCGGAAAAAACTGCGTAGTCGGCATTCCATTTTTTCATCAAAAATTTATTTTCTATGTGAAGCTTGGAAAATATTTTATTTAAAATACTATAAAGCTGGGGATTGTCTCTATTTACAGCAAAGGAAACCTCATATGTTTTATCGGTAACTCCTGCAATTTTTATGTCATTTATCTTGGTACCCAAAAGATGATTCTCAATAGTTTTCATATCCCCTACTAAGAAATCGACTTTACCTTCCCTCAGGAGTTTAACAGATTCAGCCAGGGATCTTGTGTAAATATAGGTTGCATCATCCAGGTTGTTTTTTAAATAACCGAAATAATATGCTCCCTTAATTACTGCTATAGTGCTCTTTTCCAGGTCTGAAATGTCATCGATAAATCCGGCTGATTTATGGTTGTAGACACTTAAATTAAAGGAGTAGTATGGTGCCGGGAATAAGAATTTTTTTTCTCGTTCAGGGGTTTTAATTAAAAGGGGCAGGATAAAATCTTTATGAGTATAGGATTCTTCATAAATTTTATCTTCCTTCACCGTATATTCTATATCTATATTTTTATTTAATATATTTTTTATAGAATTTATATAGTCGATTGCAAGTCCTTTTAAATTTCCTTTGGAGTCTCTGGAATAATAAGGAAAATAATTATCATCTTTTAAAAGAACCAACTGTAATTTTGAAAGACGGCTTAAAAATTCTCTTTCCTCAGAATCAAAATAGATATTATTTTTTTTATACTGCAGGAGGTATATTTCTATAAGTTGTGATTTCTCCTTGTCATTGTATAAATTAATAAGCTTATTAAAAATATCTTTCAAAGGGCTGTATTCTTTTTTTACGGCAAATTTCAGACTGGAGTTAATCTCAGTCAATAAAAAATTGAGTTTAACAGTATTATTTAAGTCAATAAAATTACTATTTTTTTCTACTTCACCTATATACAATAAAGATTCATCGGCATTTAAATTTTCAAATACCTGTTTTCTGTTTTTGGCAAAGACAGGAGTTATGTTCAGATACCCGTATTTAACCATGAAATCATCGTATAATTTATCCCCCTTTAAAAAAATAATTTTTTTATCTTTTAAATCTGAGATTTTTTTTATATCTTGCTGTCCCATAACTGCTGTATTAAAATTATAGATGGGTTTAGAAAAAACATAATGATTATGAAGATCATTTTTTTCGAGCATATCAAAAATTATTGTTCCTTCCCCTTTTTCCTTGAGCCGGGACAGTTCAAAAATTTCTTTGGGAATTATATTTAAATTAAGATCAAAAATATAATTCATGTCTTGGATGATCTTGGGGTATAAACCCCTTTGATTTTTTTCAAGATCATAAAAAAATAAAAAATTATCGGAGTTTTCTATGAATACATCTATTTTTTTGTCTCCTATTTTCTTTAAAAAAGTTCTTTCTTTTTCTGAAAGAGAAACTTGGGATATGTCAATATCAGGTTGTGAATAAAGGTTGGTGCCTAAAAAAAATATAATAAGAAACATTATATATTTTTTCATTTGTATCCTCCTATTTATCTTCTATTTTTTCATATTTAGAGCCTGAACATACGGGACAGAGATCCAAAATTTCTCCTTCCTCCATCTTTAAATCTAAACCGCATAAGATGCACCTATAAATACCTTTTTTTACTTCTTCATCAAAATAATAATATTTCATATATTCCTCCTAAAAATTTTTTTATCTAGTTTATTATACTATAAATTTAAGCTGAAATTATACTGTTAGTTATTAAAATCGTAACCAGTTTTTCTAAATTAATTTTATCTTCCTCGGAAAATCTATTCAATTTTGGACTGTCTATGTCTAAAACTCCAATTAATTTATTCTCTTTTATTATGGGAATTACAATCTCTGAATTAGATGCTAAGTCACAGGCTATATGACCCGGGAATTTATGCACATCAGGAACTACATATGTAATTTTATCTCTGGCGGAACTCCCGCAGACTCCTTTTCCCAGCTCTATCTTAGTGGTAGCAGTCTGGCCCTGAAAGGGTCCTAAAATCAATTTTTCATTTTTCCACAGGTAAAATCCGGCCCAATTTAAATCCTCAATATTATTGAAGATAAGGGAGGAGATGTTGGCACAGTTGGCAATAAAGTCGTCTTCATTTTCAGTTAAATTCTTAGCTAAGTTTAAAAGATAGGTATAACTTTTAACAATATTCTTATTCATAATGCCTACAACTCCTTAATTTTTATTTTAATTGAGTATATCATATTTATTATCATTCTCTAGATAAAATAATAGATTTTTATTAAAAAAAAGAGAGAAAATTCTCTCTTTTTCAGTCTTTAGTTTTTTCCACAACATTTTTTATATTTCTTACCTGATCCACATGGACATGGATCATTTCTACCAATTTTAACTTCTTTTTTTATTGTCTTTTGTGTAGATAAGGCTGAATCATACATCCATTCTCCATCTATCTTTTTAAATACAGATCTTTCATGGTGAAACAATGTTTCTCCCTCTTCTGAATAGTAACCTTTAAATTCAACAATACCTTCAGAATCATCTGCTCCTCCATCTACAGTTTCAATGATCTCTAACTTATTCCATTCTGTAGATTCAGACCAGTGTTTGATCTCTTCTTTACTAAGAGTTCCACGTGTTTTAGGATTATGTGTATTATAGACATAATCTACCTCTCCTACAACATAGGCTGTATATCTAGATCTCATCATATCTTCAGCAGTAACTGGGGTCTTTTCACCTAATATATATGGCTTACAACATTCTTCATAACTTAATTCTTTTCCACAAGGGCAATTTTTCATTTGTTTTCCTCCTAAATATTATGCATAATTGCTTATAATTATACCATATGTAGAGTAAATTTCCTAAGAGTTCCTATAGATAGACCATAGAGTATAAATGTTAAAAAAAAAATTAAAATTTAATTAGAAAAAAGATGAAAATAGGGTATACTAGAAAAAAGGACAAAAAATTCAGGGGGGAAAAATGACTAAGAAATTAGAGGTTTATAAATGCGAAATCTGCAATAATATCGTAGAGGTAATGCATACAGGAGCTGGAGCATTAAGCTGTTGTGGAAAAGAGATGGTTTTACAAGTAGAAAACACAAGGGATGCCGCTGTGGAAAAGCATATACCAAAAGTTATTAAATTAAGTGATGGTTATGAGGTTCAGATAGGATCGACTCTTCACCCGATGACAGAAGATCATTATATCGAATGGATAGAATTAATAGTGGATGGCTGTGTATCTACTCAATTTTTAAAACCAGGAGACACACCAAAAGTTACTTTTAAAGCGTGTTACGGGGAAAAAGCAGAGGCTAGAGCTTATTGTAACCTGCATGGACACTGGAAAAAATAAATAAAAGAAATAAGGAGGAGAAAAATGAAACCAGTTTTATCTATAGAATTTTGTATATCGTGCGGGTATGAAAAAAGAGCACTTACTCTTATGGAAACATTTGTGAGGTTGTATAAAAATGATGTAAGTTCATTCAATCTTATTCCTTCTTCCGGAGGAGCCTTTGAAATTAAATTTGAAGATCTGCTTATATTTTCAAAGAGGTCGGAAGACAGGTTTCCAATAACGGAAGAATTATTGCGTACCTTGGATGAAAAAATAAGAGATAAAAAATAAAACTCCTTGACAGTCTTTTATTAGTGTGATAATATCTTTAAAAGATAAAAAAAGACAGGGAGGATAAGATGAAATTTTTAACGACAAACAATAATTTTATAAATTTCATAGATAAATTTCTTATTTTTCTAACTGATGTTCCCTATGTTATATTTGGAGCAGTCAATTCAATTTTTAATTTTTATATTTATAATAGTGGGAATAAAAACTAATATTTTAGTTTTTATTCCTTTTTTTTTAAATCAATATTAGGGTATCTTAGGAGGAATATATGTTTTTAGAGGATGTTAAGATCATAGAAAATATACAAATAGCAGATAACTACTATTTAATGAGGGTAGAAGGGGATAAAATACCTGAACATTCTAAACCAGGACAATTTTTCATGCTCCAGTGTCAAGACCGTTCAAGAGTTTTAAGGAGGCCGATAAGTTTACACAATGTAGACGGTAATATTTTGGAATTTTACTATGAGTCTCTGGGAAAGGGGACTGAAGAATTCACCAAATTACCCATAGGCGAAACTATAAATATCCAAGGGCCATTAGGAAATGGATACGATACAGATCTTGAGGGGAAAAATATAGTAGTAATCGGCGGGGGAATGGGAATGGCTCCCATCAAGTACCTCATTAAAAATTTGAAAGATAACAACAAGGTGACGTTTATAGGTGGAGGAAGAAATGCCGGAGCTGTAAAAATCATAGAAAAATTTAATTTTGAAAATATAAAGATAGAGGTAGCCACTGATGACGGCAGCGTGGGGATAAAAGGAAATACTGTAGATCTGCTAATGAAAATATTAAAAGATCAAAATATAGACATAATTTATACCTGCGGACCCCACCCTATGATGGAGGCAGTAGCAAAAGTAGCACAGGAGAATAATATAAGGTGTCAAATATCTTTAGAAGAGAGAATGGCTTGCGGGATAAAAGCCTGTGTAGGGTGCTCTATACTGACAAAAAAAGGTATGAAAAAAGTTTGTTATGATGGGCCGGTATTTGAAAGTACAGATATAGTGGATTTAGATGTGATAGATCCAAATGGAGGATGTAAATAATGAGCAATAGATTAAATATAAATTTTTTAGGAAAAAAGTTAAATAATCCTATAATGACAGCATCGGGGTGTTTTGGATACGGATTGGAATATAAAGATTATTTTAACCCCAATGAATTAGGCGCTGCTGTATTAAAGGGAATTACTATGGAGCCTAGAAACGGGAATTCCGGTACCAGGATCGCCGAGACACCATCTGGAATGCTAAATTCAGTGGGATTAGAAAATCCGGGGATTGAAGAATTTAAAAAGATAATACCATCTATAAAAAAAGAACTTCATATTCCCCTGGTGGCAAATATAAATGGAAAGATCCTAGAGGAATATATAGAGATAGCCAGAGAGGTTGAACAGATAGAAGAGATAGAGATAGTAGAACTTAATATATCCTGCCCCAATGTAAAGGATGGAGGGATGGCCTTTGGAGCTAATCCAGAGATGGCAAGGTTAGTAACCCGTGAAGTAAGAAAAGTTTTAACTAAACCTATGATTGTAAAATTATCACCAAATGTTACCAATATAGTGGAGATCGCAAAAATAGTAGAGGAAGAGGGAGCAGATGGTGTAGCCCTTATCAATACTCTATTAGGAATGGCAGTGGATATAAGAAAAAGAAAACCGGTTTTAGGAAATATAATGGGCGGATTATCCGGCCCTGCTGTAAAACCAGTTGCACTGAGAATGATATACCAGGTGTCCCAGGCAGTTTCAATCCCGATCCTTGGAATGGGAGGAATATCTTCTACAGAGGATGCAATAGAATTTATTATGGTAGGAGCCAGTGCTATATCTTTAGGGACAGGAATGTTTGCTAACCCGACATTGCCAATAGAGATAAAAAAAGGACTGGAAAAATACTGTAAAGAAAATAATATAGATAATATCAGTGAGATTGTAGGAGCAGCTCATCCCGATGGAGGAGCAGCTTACAGGAATAGATTAGGAGGGAATTATGAAATTAAAAGCTAAAGACAGGTTGATAGTAGCATTAGATTATAAAACATTAGATGAGGTAAAAGATATAGTAAATGAAATTGGAGATGCCGTATCTACATATAAGGTAGGATTAGAATTATTTTTAAACACTCGTGGAGAAGCGGTAGATTACCTGCATAGTATAGATAAAAAAGTATTTTTAGATCTGAAATTTCATGATATTCCAAACACAACAACTATGGCATCGATGTTTGCAAATAAGCAAGAGGTATTTATGTTTAATGTCCATGCAGGCGGGGGGCCTACAATGATGAGATCAGTTGCAGATATGTTAAAAGAAAATAGCTCCGATTCAATAGCAATAGCAGTGACTGTATTGACATCATTCACAGAGGAAGAGGCGGCAGCCCACTTTAAAAGTGATTTAAACATCAGTGGATTAGCCAATCACTGGGCAATAGAAACTAAGGAATCAGGATTACACGGAGTAGTGTGTTCCCCATTGGAAGCCAAGAAAATAAAGGAACTTTGTGGAGAAAACTTCTACACAATCTGCCCGGGAGTAAGACCATTATGGGCAGCTTCAAATGACCAAAAGAGAATCATGACTCCTAAAATAGCTGTTGAAAATGGGGCTGATTTCTTGGTGGTAGGCAGACCAATAACTAAATCAGAAAATCCTGTCCATGCAGCTAAATTAATTTTAGAAGAAATAGAGGCAGGGTTAAAAATAATTAACAGTTAATCAAAAAAGTCAGATTTTAGTCTGCATTAAAAGGGAGAATTGGGAGGCAGAACTTTGTTAATAAAAAACGCTAGAATAAGTACTATAGACAATGAATACGAGATAAAAGATATCTATATAAAAGATGGAAAGATAGCTGAAATAACTTCTGATATCGATACTTTGGATATAATTAAAGGGACATTTTTATCCTCAGATGAAATTATAAAAAAATTAGAAATTATAGATTTAAAAGGAGAGAAATATCTCATCCCGGGAATCATAGATGCCCATGTGCATATGAGAGATCCAGGGCTGACTCATAAAGAAGACCTGTATACAGGATCTAGAGCGTGTGCCAAAGGCGGGATTACTACTTTTATAGATATGCCGAATACAGTACCCACCACTACAAATCCCCGTGCACTCCAAGAAAAAAAAGACCTGGCTTCCGTTAAATCACTGGTAAACTATGGATTTCATTTTGGCGGTACAAGTACAGACAACAGTGATATTATTCCCGGTGAAGGGATAGCTTCTACCAAGGTATTTATGAATATATCCACAGGAAAGATGTTGGTAGAAAAAGATGAGGTTTTAAAAAATATATTTCTAAAATCAAAGATGGTTTCAGTCCACGCTGAAGGTGAGATGGTAGAAAAAGCTATCACCTATAATGAAAAATATGGAAAAAAACTTTACCTGTGTCATATTTCCAATAAAAAAGAGTTGGATATTATCAGAAAAAGCAGGTTGAAAGCGGAAAAAAAAATCTATACCGAAGTAACCCCCCACCATCTTTTTCTTAACGAAAATGATATAAAGGGAAAAAACGAAATGTTACTGCGAATGAAACCGGAATTAAAAACAACCCATGATGTAGAAGCTCTATGGGAAGCTGTAAATGACGGTACTATCGATACCATCGGTACTGACCATGCACCTCATCTGCTTTCAGAGAAACTGGAAAAGGTAACATTTGGAATTCCGGGAGTTGAAAACTCATTACCATTGATGTTAGATGCTGTATCTAAAGGTAAAATTACTTTATCTAAACTGATACAGCTCATGTCTAAAAATCCCAGTAAAATATTTGGTATAAAAGACAGGGGAGAGATCAAAGAGGGTTACTATGGAGATCTTGTAGTAGTGGATCTAAATAAAAAGTTTATCTTAGAGAATAAAACTACCCTGTCAAAATGCGGATGGACTCCATTTGATGGATATACAGGCTACGGTAAGATTGAGACTACGATAGTTAATGGAAAAATAGTATATAATAAAAACCAAATAATTGAGAATACAGGGAGTGAGATTGAATATGAATAACGCCAAAAGAGTAGCTAGAGCACTATTGAAAGTAGAAGCAGTAAGATTAAATGTAGCACAACCATTTACCTTTGTATCAGGGATAAAATCTCCGATATATTGTGACAATAGAAAAGTTATTGGTTTTCCAAAGGAAAGAACAGATATAGTAAATGCTTTTGTAGAAGCATTAAAAGATAAAGATTTTGATATCTTAGCAGGAACTGCAACAGCGGGAATTCCATGGGCAGCATTTATCGCGGAAAAGATGAATAAACCAATGGCTTATATCAGATCTAAACCAAAAGCACATGGAGCAGGGAAACAGATAGAGGGAGCAGATGTAGAGGGGAAAAAAATAATCGTAATTGAAGATCTTATCTCCACTGGCGGAAGCTGTATATCAGCACTTGAGGCTGCAAGGAGAGAAGGAGCTAAAGATGTAGAAGTTATGGCAATATTCTCATATGAATTTAAAAAGGCATATGATAGATTTGAAGAAGCTAACTGTAAATGGGAAACACTCTCTGGATTTCCTGATTTGATAGAATTAGCAGTTGAAGAAAATTATCTATCACCTGAAGATGCAGAAGAAGCCAGCCAATGGAATAAATCCCCAAATACCTGGAAAAAATAATTTTTTAATGTTTGACCCTATAATTAAAATTATAGGGTCTTTTATATTTATGGAGAATTATTTAATTGAAATTGAGTGTAATACCAATTTTAATTAATATAATTCGTGGTATAAATTCATAAAATCTGGATCATCGGATTATCAGACCTATAATTTTAACTATAGGACTTTTTTTCTGTTGTGCAAAAAAAAATTAAACTTTCATGACCTCTAACACCAGTAAAATCAGCATTTTTCATCAAATATTCGATTTAAAGGCTTGGTAAAATAAAAGATGAGTGTTTATACCCTTAAACTTCTTAAAATCAAAATAAGGGCGT
Organism: Psychrilyobacter piezotolerans; assembly: GCF_003391055.1. Lineage (NCBI taxonomy): Bacteria > Fusobacteriati > Fusobacteriota > Fusobacteriia > Fusobacteriales > Fusobacteriaceae > Psychrilyobacter > Psychrilyobacter piezotolerans. Next base: position 43,600 of record NZ_QUAJ01000007.1, on the reverse strand, counting down.
CTTATTTTTTTAACCCTTTTTTAAGATATGTCCGATTAATAAAAATATTGAATAGATATTTGGAAGGAATTATTCTAGCTATATAATTCAGCTTCTGACCTAGAAAAATCCATGAAAAAACTTTGTATTTCCGCTTTTTATAATGGAACATTCGTTTTTTTATAAACAACGAAAAGGTTTTACCCCTTTATTTACAAGGATCTATTTCGAAAGTTCCAAAATAAACATTTTGGAACTTTCATTGAAATATGATGAATTTTAGGGTATTATATAGTGAATGAAAATTTTAAGGTAAAAAAATAAAAATAATAAAATTTATAGGAGAAATTTATGGATATAGGTCAATTGGATGCTCTGAGGAAAAAACTTGAAGAAAATAAAGATGATGTGGTAATCAGTATCTTACTGGAAGATAAGATAAAGGAACTTGAAAAACAGCTGAAAAAAGGGAAAAAGAAAAGATCTGTAAATAGGGAAATTAAATATTTGACCAATAAAGAATTTGACAAATTAATGTTATCTTTTGAAGAAGCTGAAAAATTATTTTTCCTGGATAAAAAGAAACAAAAGTTTAAATTTTTTAAAAGAGATAAATTAATTTTTCTCCTTGCTTACGAATGCGGACTGAGAGCAAGTGAAATTTCTAACTTAAAGAAGGAGGATTTTCATGAGAACAGCAAGGAATTATTTTGCAGAAGGTTGAAGGGGAGTAGGAATAATACCATCCGTTTAACCAGAGATACAAGCAGATTATTAAGTGAGTATATCGGTTATGAAAACAATTCAAATCATATATTTTTAAGTAGAAAATCGACACCTTTAAGCCGCCAGCATCTCACGAGGTTATGTAAAAAATATTTTGATTTGGCAGATATACCAAAAGAAAAACAACACTTTCATACCTTAAAACATACAGCAGGGGTTCATTTAGCTGATTGCGGATTAGATATAAAGGAAGTCCAGTACATTTTAGGCCACAGAAATGTAGAAAACACCATGATTTATTTCGATTTCACATCTAAACAACAAGAAGTTTTATATGGTAAATTAGGGAGAGATTAAGCGGTGTTCGGAATAAAAATTATCTCGAATAATTTAGAAAGAAAGGTATAAAAAAAAGGAGATAAAAATCTCCTTTTTTATTTTTTTAGTTCATCTTGTCGTTTAATTTTTTTCCAGCTTTAAACTTAACAGCTTTCTTTGCAGGAATAGTGATCTCTTCACCAGTTTTAGGATTTCTTCCTTTTCTTTCAGCTCTTGCAACTACTTCAAATTTTCCCCATCCGATAAAGTTAACTTCATCGCCGTTTAATAATACTTCCTCAACAGTTGTCATGAATGTATCTAATTTTCTTTCAGCCTCTGCCTTAGATTCAAAATTTCCTCTCTCTGCAAATAATGCTACGAATTCTTTTTTAGTCATTTTAATACCTCCCATTTTTTATCCCTTATAAAACAAGGGCTTCAATGCTTCTATCAATTTATACCATATTTAATAAATGATTTCAACTTTTTTATCTATTTATTATTTTATTTATTACTAATAAAATAGTGAAATTTAGTTTAATATTGTTTGTTTTTTTAAAAAAATAGTATGAAAATTTCGAAATCGGTGGTATATACTATAATATAAAACACAATATTTAGTGAAATATATATAATAAAAACTATATAATGGGGTGAAATTATTTTGAATGAGATTAAGTGGTTAGGAGAAGAAAATATTTTAGGTCAGGATATTTGGAGAAAAAAATATAAATATAATGATGAAACTTTTAAAGAGTGGTTGGACAGAATTTCCAATGATGATCCTTTATTGAAGGAAGCTATAGTTAATAAAGAATTTATTTTTGCAGGCAGAATATTAGCTAATAGAGGGCTGCATAAGTTAGGGAGAAAGATAACTTATTCAAACTGTTATGTATTAACTCCTCCAGAAGACAATTTAGAGTCGATATTTGAAACAGCTAAAAAATTGGCTCGTACTTTTTCCTACGGTGGTGGATGTGGGATCGATATATCCAATCTGAGACCCAGGGGAACTACAGTTAATAATTCGGCTATGGAAACCACAGGCTCAGTTTCTTTTATGGATCTATATAACCTTACTACTGAGATCATAGGACAAAATGGAAGAAGGGGGGCACTAATGCTGTCCCTTTCCATAGATCACCCGGATATTTGTGATTTTATAAAGATAAAGGGAGATCTTTCAAAAGTCCAGAAAGCCAATATCTCTGTCCGAATGACCGATGAATTTATGGAGAAAGTGAAAAAAGATGAATTATTTACATTAAAATTTGAAGTTTTGGATACAGATCAGGTTGTGGAAAAAGAAGTTAGAGCTAAAGAGTTATTCAAAGAATTAGCACGTCAAAATTGGAATTATGCTGAACCAGGGATGTTATTTTGGGATAGAATATCCAACTGGAATCTTCTCAGTGAAGATGAAAATTTTGAATTTGCAGGAACCAATCCCTGTGCAGAAGAACCTCTTCCTGCTGGTGGAAGCTGTTTATTGGGTTCACTGATTCTTCCTAGTTTTCTAAATGAAAGAAAAGATGAATTTGATTTTGAAAGATTAAAAAAAGCTGTAAGGATAGGAGTAAGAGCGCTCAATAATGTTTTAGATGAAGGTTTACCCTTACATCCATTAGAAGAGCAAAGGGAGTCTGTAGCCGACTGGAGGCAGATAGGATTAGGAATTTTAGGAGTAGGAGACCTGCTTATCCACCTGGATCTCAGATATGGTTCTCCTGAATCTATAGAATTTTGTGATACTCTGGGGAAAATTATTATTATTGAAGCCCTCAAAGAGAGTGCCCTCCTTGCGAAAGAAAGTGGAAGTTATCCTAAATTTGATTTAGAAACAATTTTAAAGTCACCATTTTTAATTGAAAACTCCGATGAAGAAGTTATGGAATTGATTAAAAAATATGGATTAAGAAATTCCCAGCTGCTTACCATAGCTCCTACAGGATCTATCGGCACTATGCTGCAAATAAGTACCGGGATTGAACCTAACTTTGCTTTTTCCTATACAAGAAAGACAGAGAGTCTGCATGGGGAAGATGTATTTTATGAAGTTTTTGCTCCCATTGCCAGGAGATATATGGAAAGGTATGATATCCAAAATGTAGAAGATCTCCCTGAATCCTTTATAACAGCTCAAAATTTAGACCCTGTTGAAAGACTGGAGATGCAGGCTGCCTGGCAGAACAGAATAGATGCCAGTATCTCTTCTACTGTAAATCTGATAAATAAAACTACCACAGAAGAGGTTGAAAATATATATCTAAAAGCCTGGGAATTAGGACTAAAAGGAGTTACTGTCTACAGGTCTGGATGTGCCCGGGAAGGAATCCTCACATTGGAGGATGAGGCGGCAGAGGAAACCGCAAAACTATCCAGGGGAGAGTTGAAAAGGATAGCTGAAGATACGATATATTACCCTAAAAATTTACGAATTGGCTGTGGAAAATTAAAGGTGATGATTGGATATTCTCCAAGTGAAAACAAGATCCAGGATCTGTATGTAATAAGGAGCGGATCTGGAGGTTGTGAAAAAAACATTCAAGCTGTAGCCATATTTATGTCAGGGATGCTGAGGTTAGGAGGAAATTTATTTATGCTGGAAAAATCCATTGAAGGTATCAGCGGCTGTCCTGCTTTTGCCGGGGGAAATGCTGTAGGAAGAAAACTATCTAAGGGTGATACCTGTCCACTTGCGATCCTGAATATATTAAAGGAATTTGAAGATGAGATGGGGTTAAAAGATTATGAAGCAGCACAGGTTTTTATAAAGCAGAAAGAAGAGAAGTTCAATGAAGAAGTTGATGAACTACACAGGCATGAGGCAATCTGCCCTGAATGTGGGGAAAAATTGGAGATCTCTGGAGGATGTTATTCCTGCAGAGCTTGTGGATATTCAAAATGTGATTAATTTTTGATTAAGTTGAAAACCTCCTGCTTTTATAGTATGATATAAAAAAACAACGTGACGCTGCATTCAGTTAACAAAAATAGTAGGAGGTTTTTATGAAAATTTTAGTTATAAATGGTCCCAATATAAATATGCTGGGAATCAGGGAAAAAAAAATATATGGAAATCTGTCATATCCTAAATTAATAGAGATGATAGAAGAAAAATCTAAAGAATTAAAGATACAAATTGAGTGTTTTCAAAATAATATTGAGGGTGAAATAATAAATAAAATTCAAAGTGCATATGCTGAATATGATGGTATTATAATCAATCCCGCAGCATATACTCACTATAGTATTGCCATCCTGGATGCAATTAAATCCGTTTCAATCCCGACAATAGAAGTTCACCTCAGTAATATTCATTCTAGAGAAGAATTCAGACATCGGTCTGTTACAGCTTCTGCCTGTATAGGTCAGATATCTGGATTTGGTCCTTATGGGTACCTTATGGCACTAGACTATTTTAAAGAGATGGGAGTCATTAATGAATAAATTTATAATCAAGGCAGATATTATCTTTATAGTTTTATTTATTGGATTTCTTTCATTTTTTACATTCTTCAAGATAAAAAATAACTATAGTCTCTCATCCTTATCCAGTACAAATAAGAATCTTACCTTAGTTAGAAGGTCTATCGATGAATTTTATAGCACTTATGAGAGATACCCCAGTGAAAATGAGATAAGGGGGCGCGATGAAGATAGAAAGTTCTTCTCTATTTTAGCCGATAATACTGGCAGTGGTTTTAATCTTTTAAAAAACTTCAAATTTCCAGTCACTCCTAAATACACAAAAGAAGTAGATGGGGTATCTGTAGAGATAGAAACAAGTAACAACATTAAAATTTGTAATAGATTAGAAAATTTAGGCTTAGCTAATGAATTCTATACCTCAAATGGAGGATGGATATATTCACCTAAAAACGGGGAGTTCAGAGCAAATCTTCAAGATGGTCAGGCTAGAGATAGAAAGACCGCTTCCAGCAGACCCAAGTGGGGTAACGAAATAGATTGGTATTATAAATAGGAGGGCAGCCCTCCTATTTATATATCTTTAAAATCTTCTTTTTTAAACCGTCGGGAACTATATAGTTCTCGCCGGAAATATTTTTTATAGCAATAAATGGTTTATTTTTATAATTTTTTTTAATCCTATCCTTTCCTTCCAGTTCCTCCTCTATATCATTTGTGAACTCCACAATTTCTCCTATGTTTTCATGGATCAATTGTTTCAGATATTTATTGTCACGCCTGCTTTTTATCTTACTCTCATAATCTCTCCACAGATGCTCATCTTTATCATACACAGCTACATATGGTATTTTATATTCATTCAATAACCTTATAAATTGAGGAATACTGCTCTTACTTCCGCACTCAACAATGGAGTACTCATACTTATACACTCCTAATTTTTTTGCTAAAAAAGGTATGATAATCTTATCGGTCTGTCCCTCTACTAAGATCACTTTCTTGGCAAAGAAAAGCTCTCCCCTGTCAGGATTCATCCAATAGTTCATATTAAAATTTTTTATCTCGTCTCCTTTAAATAGATCCCCCTTATGCTGCATCACGTGGGTTCCATCATCATTTTTTCTAACTAAACATATAGATTTATAATTATTTAACTCTATAAATGAACTAGAATGAGTAGTCACATAGATCTGCCCGCCATATCTGGCAATATTTGTCATAACAGAATGCAGTTCCCTTTCAGCCTGTGGATGAAGGTAAAGTTCAGGCTCCTCATACATGATAATCGTATTTCCCAATAGATTATACCGGGTACTCTTAGTCACGCTGGCTATTCTCCTCATCATCCTGAACATTACTTCTCTCTGAAGACCTCTGCTGGCATACCTTTCCTCCAGATACTGCATCTCTAAATCTAACTTATCTATTAATTTTTCTACATAAACAAGTTTATTGTTATTAGTTAAGACCAATATAATTTTTTCATATATATCTAGGATAGTCTTATTGGACGAAGCAGAAAATGAGGGAATAAATATTATCTCTATATTTTCCCTTATATAATATTCTAAGTGTTCTGACAAAGGGTGAAATTCATTGTTATTTTTATAAAAATATTGTTTTTTGTCCGCTGAAAGAACTTTTTTTATGACAATTTCATCTTCTGTATTTTTAATATCCTTAAAAACATTTAATTCCTTCAATCGCAGGCTGTCAAAGGTGATAATAAGCTCTGTAGGAATATTCATACGATAACTATGTTTATTTTTAAATATAATCTTGTCAAAAAATAGGAGTATCGCAGATAAAATATTTGATTTACCGTGATTACTCTGCCCTATAAATAATAAGAAGTTTTCAAACTCTATATGAGTTTCATCTATAGATTTCCAGTTTTTAATTGTTAAGTTTTTAATATGCATCTTTCTCCTCCTATCATTATTTAAACCTATTACTAGTATACCTAATGTTTCCTTGAAATGCCAGAAATACTAAATTTTAAAAGGTTTTAAAAGATTCCTTCAGTATATAAAAAGAAACTATAATACTACTAGGAGGTAGAAATATGAAGATAGGCATCATAGGTTTAGGCAAGATGGGGGGGAAGATTGCCCTGAGATTGTTAAAATACAATCATGAAGTTTTTGTATACGGACACCATCGTGATAAGATTGATCTTATGGTAGAACATGGAGGAGTGGGATTCAATCATATGGATGATTTGATTGAGGAACTGAATACCCATGAAACCCCTGTAGTTTGGGTTATGATTCCATCTGGGGATATTACAAACAATGTGTTGATAGAACTTGGGGAAAAATTAAAAAAAGGGTCTATAGTCATAGATGGGGGGAACTCCAACTATAAAGAGAGTGTCAATACCGCAGCTTTATTGAAAGAAAGATCTATAAATCTATTGGATATAGGCACCAGTGGAGGACTTTGGGGATTTGAAAACGGATATTGTTTGATGGCTGGAGGAGAGAGAGAATCCTTTGATATAGTAACACCAGTCTTAAAAGATCTAAGTGCTCCAGGGGGATATGAATATATGGGTAGGAGCGGCAGCGGTCACTTTGTAAAGATGATACACAACGGTATAGAATATGGGATGATGCAGGCCTATGCTGAAGGGTTTGAAATATTAAAATCCAAGGGAGAGTTCCATATAAATCTTGATAAGGTTGCCAACGTATGGCAGCACGGAAGTATTATCGAATCTTTCTTACTAAATCTAACTAAAGATATGTTTAAAGATGATCCTGATCTAAGCAGGGTCAAAGGCTGGGTGGAAGATTCAGGAGAGGGCCGATGGACGGTATTAGAAGCTTTGGAAAACAATGTTTCTGCACCTGTCATTACCCTATCCCTCATGCAGAGATTCCGTTCCAGAAAAAAAGAGACTTTTACTGATAAAGTTTTGGCAAGTCTTAGAAATGAGTTCGGTGGACATAGTATAAAGGAGAAGTAGGAGGAATAGGATGGATTTAGAGATGAAAACATTATGTGAACCAGATGGTATTGAGGTAAATACCCAGCCCTTTGTTTTAATTATCTTTGGAGGAGGAGGAGATCTAAGCCAGAAAAAACTATTGCCATCCCTCTATAACCTCTTTAAGTTAAATAAATTAAATAATGACTCCTATATTCTCTCCTACGGTAAGAAGGAGAGAACACAGGATCAGTATAGGGAACTGGTAAAAACTTCCATTGAGAACAGTTTTCAAGGGGAAAAAGTTAGGATCGAGGATAGTTTTTTAGAAAAATTTAGTTATCTCAGTGGAGATTCTGAAAAGTTAGAGGAGATCGATGAGATAAATAAATACATTTGTAACTTTGAGGGTATCAAAAAATATCAAATAATATTTTATCTGGCAACTCCTCCAAATTTAGCAAAGAACATCTTAAACCTAATTCAAAAATTAGAACTGTGTGATAAACATTTTGTAAAGAAGATTGTCATGGAGAAACCTTTTGGGGTAGATACAGAATCTGCGGCAAAGCTAAATAAAAATCTCAATGAAATATTTAAAGAGGAAGAAATATACAGGATAGATCACTATCTGGGGAAGGAAACCGTTCAAAATATCTTATTTTTCAGATTTGGAAACAGTATCTTTGAACCTCTATGGAATAGAAGTTTTATAGATCATATTCAAATTACAGCAGCGGAAAATATTGGGATAGAATCTCGTGGAAATTTTTATGAAAAAGCCGGTGTATTAAAAGACATCATCCAAAACCATATGATGCAGCTTATAGCTCTGGTAGCTATGGAACCTCCGGCTAACTTTGAGGCTGACTGTATAAGGGATGAAAAAGTAAAGATATTTAAAAGTATTTCTAATATGACCGATGAATATATGTCAGAAAACTTGGTTTTAGGCCAGTATGGAACCGGTAAAATAAACGGTGAAAATGTTGCGGGATATCGAGATGAAAAAAATGTGAACAGTGATTCAAATACCGGGACTTTTTTCTCCGGTAAATTTCATGTGGATAACTGGCGGTGGGCAGGAGTTCCATTTTATGTAAGGGCAGGAAAAAGATTGAATCAAAAATTAACTGAAATAGTTATAACTTTTAAAATACCACCATTAAAATTATTTGGGAATGCCTGCAGAGATATGCTGGCCAACGAGCTTGTTTTTTCTATCCAGCCTGAAGAAAAGATATCCCTATCAATAAACATGAAATATCCAGGAATGGAAAACTATCCCCATCCAGTAGAGATGAACTTCAATTATTCTAAATTAGACACCATATCTCTTACTGCCTATGAAAGGCTGCTGGTTGACTGCATAAAAGGAGATTTAACATTATTTTCAAGGCAGGATGGTATAGAAGAGATGTGGAGAGTATTGGATCCTATAGTAGCTTATTTCAATAAAATAAATTTTAAATTCCCAAATTATTCTGCTGGATCTTGGGGACCTGAAAAAAGTAAATTACTACTTGAAAAAGATGATCGGAAGTGGAGAATATGATGCCTATAAAAATATTTGAATCTGAGAGATCCATGGCTATAGGCGCTATAGATATAATTAAGTCTGAATTACAGAAAAAAGAAAAGTTATCCATAGCTTTTTCCGGTGGGAAAACTCCCGTCAGATTCTTTCAATTGCTGGCTGCAGAAGATATAAACTGGAAAAATATAAATATTTTTTTAGTGGATGAACGGTGGGTGCCATTAGATCATCTGGATAGTAACTATTGTCTAATTAATATGTTTTTGTTAAAACATATTACTATTCCCAATGAAAATATCCACCATATAGATTACTCCCCATCTATAGAGAGATCCAGGAAAGAGTACGAAGATGAGCTTTTAAAATATTTTAAAGGGAATATCATATTTGATCTAATATTTTTAGGAGTGGGAAATGATGGACATACTGCATCTATCTTTGAGGAAAATGAAGCCGGTTTACTAGAGGATGTTATTGTGACATCTAGCAGGAGTCACCCATATAGGAGGATCTCCCTGGGGATGAATGTAATTAATATGGCTGAAAGAAAAATATTTTTATTGGGGCCTGAAAAAATATCCATTATAGAGTCGACTATTTCTAAAAACCTGCCTGTATCTAAGGTAGTAGATCCAGAATTTTTATCTTATATAAAATAAATAAAAACAGCAGGAGAGCAGTTATATAAATGCTTTCCTGCTGTTTTTAATCACAGACTCAATATTGTATTTAAAGCAAAATAAACGACAATTCCAACTATCACAGCTCTCTTGTCTGTTCCTCCGATGGACTTCATTTCTTTTACCGTCTCTTCACTAGAAACAGGCCTGCTTTCTATAATAGTTTTTGATTTTAAGTATCTCCTGTATACAAGATTATGAAGCAGCCCTCCTGAAAGTAATCCGATAAACAGTGATGCTCCTCCTATCATTTCAGCTAGATTTGGCATATATTTACTTGCGAGACCTCCCAGCATATGAACCAATAAAAAATAAGATATCCCCTCAAGATAGCATTTTCTATACAGTAAATACAGCCAATTCCCTATAAATGCCCACCAGGACCATTTCCATGAAAATCCTCCTGAAAGATCCCCCTTTTCAAATGAATCCTTATACCAATCTAAAGTTTTTTTCGTTTTTTCCAAACTTTCTTTCTCGCCAATATAGGCACTTATTAATCGATCTCTGTCCACTGTCCTTCCTCCTTATGCCGTTGATATCTGGCTGTCTTTAGTTCTTTTATATATTCTGTTTTTTTAGGCATATCTGTAGCACTTGCATCAGCTATAGATTTTTCTACATCATAGGGAACTCTCACTAAGGATGTCAGTATAGGTGATGATATCTCCGACTGATAATGCCCTTCTATTATAGCATAAGATGCTTGAGGAATCTCCAATGGATTTCCTACACTACCTACATTAAATAAACTTTTCCCTTTAAAGTTATCTATAAAAGCTCCATGAATATCTCCATATCCCACTATATCCGAAGGTTTTTTTAAATCACTGGGAGATTCAAATAATTTCATTTTTTCATCCAAAGTATTGGTAATATATGTTCTATGAAAAAGATCTTTGGGTGAGGCATGGAATAATCTTACTAATTTACCACTGATATAAAATTCTAAATACAGAGGAAGATTTTTCATATACTCCAGCCTTTCTTTTCCTAATTTATTTTGATGCCATTTTAACTCCTTAGAAATATGTTCTTTAGTAACATAATAATCCCAGTTTCCTTTGACTACCCATTCACAATTTTCTCTAACAGTATCAACTACACTTGCCGAACTGGGGCCTTTACCTATAAGATCTCCTAAACAAAATATTCTTTCTATTCCCCTATTTTTTATATCTTCCAGTACCGCTGAAAGAGCGGGAAGATTTCCATGGATATCTGAAATAATGGCTATTTTTTCCATTTTTTCCCACCTCCTACTATGCTTATACAAAAAAAACTGCAATTACCTGCAGTTTTTTACTTAATCATCTATTATTTTTTTTCTCCGAATAATTCATCCCTGTTATTGTCTAAAAATTCCTCTAATTTTAAAATCCTTCTTTTGGATGCATTGTGCTTATGAAATTTATAGAGGAAATCATTTACAACATCTTCCCTGGTTGACAAAGAAAAATCTGAAAAAATTCCCCTTAAAACATCGCTTCTTTTTAAAAATTTGAGGTTTTTCTCTTTTTTTATATTTGTTAAATGTCTTTCAAAGCTAAAAGGCAATTCTTTTTGAAAACGTCTAAAATAATGATAGACAATGTTGTCATTAAAATCTTCAAAGTTATTTTTATTAATTTCTTGCACTAAATCTATTACTTTTTCCCATTTCTCAGTCATAATATCCCCCTTGTTGGTGTATAATATAAAACCTGCTACTATTTATATACCTCAGTTTTAATGATTTATCAAGGAATTAATTTAGAAAAAAACCACCTATTAGTGAATTTAAATAGATGGTTTATATATTTAGTTTACTTTTAACTTGGTTATTTTAATTATGGAAAAAACCATAACACTCATACTTACCCATTGAAACGGGGATAAGACACTTCCGTTGAAGAGGTAGTCGAATAAGATACTTGAGATGGGAAATGAAAGTTCACAAATGGTAGCTACATTTGCTTTTACATGCCGCAGTCCGTAATAATATATAAATGCTGCTCCACTTCCGCTGGTTAATCCAATTATTATAAAGATCTGCCAGTTAAGAGTGGTTATTTTTGAAAACTCAACTAAATTATCGCTTAAAACATTTACAACTGCAAGAATCAGTGTTGTGAGTCCATATCTAAAAAACAGCGTCTGTTTATGTGTAATTGTAGACACCATTCTTTTCCCGAAGACAGTGGAACTTCCAAATGCAAATGCTGCAACTATGGCATACATTGATGCTTCCAGCATATTCTGATGGTCAACAGAAAACGGATTACTAAATTCAAAAGTTAAAAAATAGCCGGCAAATAAAGCTAATACAGCCCATACAACAAATTTTCTTGCTATCTTCTCTTTGAGAATAAACCTGGCTAAAACAATTGCAAATACCGGCTGTAATTTCTGCAGGAGTGTTACTATTGTTAGATGCTGAAAATTCAATAAAAACAGTGCTTTTACTATGGACAATGTCCCTATTACTCCTCCAAAGAGTGCTACTAAAGTCATAAATATATAGTCATACTTAGTAAACTTTTTTAAAACTCTATACTCCTTATAAAATATAAAGTTCATCCCTATAAAGGGCAGCAGATGAAGCATAAACACCACAAATTTCGTATCAAGATTATACAGGCGTGGTGTAAGAACTATCCCATCTAACCCCCATAAAGTAGCAGCTAAAACTATTGCCAGCCCGCCTATTTTAGTCTTTCTTTCTTCCATTTTCCCTTCCTCCTAATAAAAAAGCAACGTGACGTTGCATCCAGATAAACACAATTCAGATTTTATAATTTTTTATTTTTTCAATAAATTTTATAATCTCCTAAACAATAAAAAATACCCCAAGTAAACTTAGGGCATTAAAATTTAGGATATTTATTCCAATTTTTTAAATAACTTCTATCATCCAGACTCTACTGTCGGTATCAGAATTCCACTGATTCGGCCTAAGCTCGCGGACTATCACCGCCGGTAGGGAATCACACCCTGCCCCGAAGTTTTATACAACTTATAATTGATTATAAACTATATCAATTTACTCTGTCAATTTTATTTATTGTAATAAGTCATGGCTTCAGGAAGATATTTCCCTATATCCTCTATCCTATGCTCATGAGATGGATGGGTGCTCAAAAATTCATTCCCTCCATCACTGCTAAGTTTTGCCATTCTTTTCCAAAATTCTATGGCTTCTTTAGGGTCATATCCTGCCATAGCCATAAAAATCAACCCTAATCTGTCTGCCTCTAATTCATGCTTCCTGGAATAACTTAAGATCCCCAGATTAGTCCCTACTCCATAAGCCTGGAGTGCCAAATCACTTGAAATAGAAGTTTGTACATTGGACAAACCTAAATTTAGAAGATTAGCACCTGTTTGTACCGCTATTTGATGACTCAATCTTTCAGAGCCGTGTCTGGCTACTGCATGGGCCACCTCATGCCCCATAACTACTGCTAACCCCAGCTCATCTTTTGTTACAGGCAGAATCCCGGTATAAAAAGCTACCTTTCCTCCTGGCATACACCAGGCATTTATATCTTTTCCATCTACCAGGTTAAATTTCCAATCATATCCCTCAAGGAGGTCCTCCTGCCCCTTTTCTTTAAAGTATAACTCTACAGCCACAGAGATATTTTTACCAACTTTTTTTACTAATTCCGAATTTTTATTGTTTAAAGGCGGATTTTCCTTTAAAAATTCCTCATACTGCTTCTCACTGGATACAATGATGTCACTTTCATTCACCAGCATTAATTGATTTCTTTCTGTAACTGGTACATTACTGCAAGATATAATAAATATTAAACTAAATAATAATACTAATTTTTTCATTTTCTTCCTCCCTAGTTGTCTTTTTTTTGATCATCTATCAAATAAGTTCACAAACAGATCTAAATTTCCATAGAAATGGATGTGGGGATATCCTGCGATAATCTTATCCTTCTCATAGCCGCACGACCATCTTCTTCCATTTTTTTTCTTCAGTTCAAAATATAGGTTTTCCTCATCTATATCATAGATATCCGAATAATGAAATTCATGGCATCTGCCGATTATTCCATCTTTACTCTCGTAGTCCACATATCCAAACCTTCCGATATTAAGCCGCGGTTTCATCTCTACCTTTATATCTAACAGTCCGCACATATGATCAAAATTCCCATCCAGCTGCTCTATCCCCTTTGTAAGGTACATGAACCCCCCACACTCAGCATAGACAGGGATCTCCTTGGAAGCTTTTCTTATATCTTCCATCATAGAGCTATTCCCGTATAATTTTTTAGCAAATATCTCCGGGTATCCTCCTCCTAAATATATATAATCCAGATTAGGAGGCAGATGAAAATCATTTACAGGAGAAAATTCCACTATCTCCATCCCTGTATATTCCATAAGTTTTAAGTTTTCGGAATAGTAAAATGAAAATGCCCTGTCCTTTGCTACTCCTACCCTCTTCCCTTTAAACCTGTCTTTCAGATATTCCGCTGGATTTTTAAGTTCAACCGCCTCATTTCCATCCTCTGCAATCTCTAATATCTTATCTAAATCTATATATTTTCTTGCCATATCCTTTAATATCTCGATCTTTTCATTTAAATCCTCTATTTCACTGGCCTGCTGCAGCCCAAGATGACGCTCACCTATAGATACCCTGTCATCCTTCGGGAAATATCCCACACACGGGATTTTGGTGTATCTCTCTATCCCTTCTTTCAAAAGGTTATATAATCCTTCACTTCCGACATTATTTAATATAACCCCTCTTATCTTTACCCTGGGGTCTAAATTTTTAAATCCCAGCACTGTAGCTGCTATACTTGTGGAACTACCCTTTCCACTGACTACCAGTATTACAGGAATATCCAGAATACGGGACAGATGAGCACTGCTGTAGTTATCCAGTTCATGGTTCAATCCGTCATAGAGGCCCATAACCCCCTCTACTATACTGATATTTTTAGTATTTTTAGAGAATATATATTTTACTGCATCCTCACCCATCATAAAAAGATCCAAGTTGTTGGACGGATTTTTAGTTACAAATTCATGAAACTTTGGATCGATATAATCGGGCCCTGCCTTAAATGGTGATACCCCTTCTAAAGCACCCATTATAGCTGTACTAATTGTTGTTTTTCCTGCTCCGCTGGATGTCCCTGCAATAAGTATTTTTTTCATTTTTCCCCCTATTTTGGAAGGATATATATCCCTCTAATCTTAATACTAAAATTATACAATTCCTTGGAAATTTTTGCAAAGATTAATAAAAAAAATGACTTTTACCTCCTACTCCATGTTTTCTCTCGGCTATCGCTAGTTACCACAAATAAATCAATAGAACGCGGATTATATCTGATCATAGCTCTGGTTATCGCTGATCTAAAACCTTCCTCTGTCACGGATTACACGAAGAATATACAAGTATTAAATTTTCTTATAATTAGAAAAAAATTTAAATGTATAAAACTCTTACAGCTATAGCACGAAGTCTTCTTATTTTTCCTTAGGTTTTAAACTGAAGTTTATAGTCGTTCCGCTTCAGCAGTATTGTTCCTACAATGACGATCGTGACTTACTCTACTAAGACAACATATAAACTTCCGGCTCTTTTTGGATACTTATTTCTAGCTGTTGAGAAAAAGTATCTCGCTCCTTTAGGAGTGAAACATGTTTTCATGAACCCTGTTAATGGCGGAACCCTAAAAAGGAAGAGGGTATTTAGAATCTTATTTTTGTCTAAACTTCCTACTTACAAATAAAAAAACCTCCCTAATTAATAGAGGATCCTCTGTTAATTAGGGAGGTTAAGTTAATTTAACCTAATTTCCCAATAAAATAATTTTTATCTTAATTTACTTCTTTAAATAATAATTATAAAGAGTTCTTACTATTTGTCCGGTTCCACCGTGGGTATAATAACCATATGGTGCATCTGTAGATGATGTCCCTGCAATATCAAGGTGCATCCAAGGAGTCTCCCCTACAAATTCCTCTATAAACATTCCTGCTGTGATACTTCCGCCAAATCTTCCCCCTGTATTTTTAAGGTCTGCTATCTTAGATTTATAAAGTTCCTTGTATTCAGGGAAGTTAGGTAATCTCCAAACTCTTTCACCTGCTATTTCAGATGCTTCCTCTAAGTGTTTATACATCTCATCGTTATTTGCCAGTACACCTGTTGTAGTCATTCCCAGAGCCACCAGTACCGCTCCTGTAAGGGTAGCTACATCTATTACTTCCTTTACGTTTTCATGATTGATGATATAGTGCACAGCATCGATAAGAGTCAATCTTCCTTCAGCGTCTGTGTTATCAACTTCTATAGTTTTTCCCCCCATAGACCCAATAATATCTCCAGGTCTATAAGCATTTCCACCAATTGAATTTTCACACGCAGCGATTACAGTTACTATATTTTTCTTTACTTTCATCCTGGAAAGAGCGCACATAGCTCCTATTACAGTGGCAGCTCCCCCCATATCTGTTTTCATATTAGCCATTCCTGCACTGGGCTTTAATGATAATCCACCTGTATCATATGTCAAACCTTTTCCTACTAATCCATGGATCTCTGTAGGATTAGATGGATCTCCCAGATGTCTCATAATTATAAACTTAGGTCTTTTCTCAGCAGCCCTGGCTACCGATAAAAATGCTTCCATCTTTAATTCTAATATCTTATCTTCATCAAATATTTCTACTTCAAACTCATACTTTTCCCCTAATACTTTAACCTCGTGAGCTAAACTTTCAGGGAAAATAACATTTGCAGGCTCATTTACCAGGTCTCTGGTTAAAATTACAGATTCCGCTAAAACAGTTCCCTCACAGATATCCGTTGTATCTTCCTCTACAAAAATATCAAAACTGCACTCTTTCTTCTCTTTTTTATCTGTTTTATATTTATTGAAATCATATTTAGCATAGTGGGCAGCTTCTACTACCTGGGTAACTTCTACACCATGAGTTCCTATTAAGATTTCTCCATCCAGATCTTTGAGAGCCTTATGGAAGGCATCTATAACATCATAGGTCTTTAATTTTTCTCTTTTCCCAAGACCTATATAAGTTATGTTAACTAATTTTCCCTTATGCATCAATTCACAGCTAATAGATGTATTCTTTTTACCTGTAAATTCTTTTTTCTCAATCAATTTTTCTAAAATTATCCTTTCTTCGATTGTTAATTTATCATAGACCTTTACTTCCCCTTCAAATTTTGGCATAACATACGCATCATAGATCTTATTAAAATCCTTTACTAATTTAATATTCATAATTCCCCCAATTTTAATCGTTTTATTTTATCTTTGTCTATTCTTAGTATAGTATATCTAAACTATATAAGCAAGTATAATTGTAATGATTATAAAAAAAGCTCCAGTATTAAAACTGGAGTTTTTTCTTTAATTACTATTAATTTTTTCCTCCACAGCTTTTTTCAGTTCCAATGCTCTTTTAGGGTTTCCTTCATCTGTTGAAATAGCTACCTGGAAATCTTCCCCTCTATGAACAGCACAAAATCTTGCATTGAGATCTTCCTTAGTTGTTATATTATTGACTAAGGTATTCTCTGAGTCTCCTAATTCATAGATTTCCTTATTCAATTCTTTATTGTCTGTAGCCCCTACGACTAAAAATCTCCCATGGATATCGCTGTTCCTGAATTTTCTAGGAGTTAATTTAATACTTTTTTCTTCTACCAATTCATAAAACTTTTCATCCCTGATCTCTGGTGTGATAACCTCTATTCGGGCTCCGTAGCTAAGGAGGGTTTTTACCTTTCTATAGGCTATCTTTCCCCCACCTACTACCAGGATATCTTTTTTTTCTAAATCTACAAAGATTGGAAAATATTTTTTCATTCTGACTCCTTATTTTTTTTATTAGGAAATTTCTTTTTGCCACCAATCTACACCAATAACTAAAAATCAGTAACAAATAACGGCTCACTAAAACTCTTGACGCAGACTAAATTCTGACATTTAAATACAGACTAAAATCTGATTTTTGTCACGAATTACACGAATCATTATAAGTTAAACAGTTTGAATTCTGAGTTTTAAATTATAAATATATCTGTGATTATCTTTATTTTATCCGTGTGTGCATAAGCATCAGCGTTCTATTCCTTTTTTAAGTTATTGGTTAACTTATCGGGTAAGCACAAGGCATTATCCTTATGAATTATTATAATTACTTTGAAATTTCTATAAATGCCTTCTCCATTGCAGATAAAGTTTCATTTAAGATCTCTTCATTATGAGTTGCACCCATAAAGTGTGCTTCAAATTTAGATGGTGGAACTACTACTCCATTTTCTAACATAGCATTAAAGTATTTAGAATATTTAGTGGTGTCACTGGCCATTACATCTTCCAATGTTTCTACTTTTTTCTTGTCTGTAAAGAATATAGTGAATAAAGACCCTGCCTTGTTAACACACACTGGTACGTTATATTTTTCAGATAACTTATATATACCCTCAACAATGTAATCTACTTTAGCTTCTAAATCTGTATATAGAGATGGAGTATTTTTTAATATGCTTAGAGTTTCAAATCCAGCCGTTACCGATATAGGGTTCCCCGATAGTGTTCCTGCATGATATACATCTCCTACAGGTGCAATCATATCCATTATTTCTCTCTTTCCACCAAATGCTCCGACCGGGTATCCCCCTCCAATTATCTTTCCTAAGGTAGTTAGATCAGGAGTAATTCCATAGTGCTCCTGTGCTCCCCCGGCTGCGATTCTGAATCCGCTTATAACTTCATCAAATATTAAAAGTGTATTATGCTCTGTACATAATTTTCTTAATCCTTCCAAATATTCCTTTTTAGTTTCGATAAGTCCCATATTAGCAGGAATTGGCTCTACTATGATACAGGCTATCTCTTCTTTTTCCATCAATTTTTCAACTTTTTCTAAATTTCCAAATGGCAGAGTCAATGTATCTTTTAATACACCTTCTGTAAGACCATTACTATCCTGGTAACCTTCAGTTAACAATCCCGATCCTGCTGCTACCAATAATGAATCTGAGTGACCGTGGTAACACCCTTCAAATTTTAATATCTTATTTTTCTTTGTATATGCCCGGGCTACCCTTACTGCTGCCATTGTAGCTTCTGTTCCTGATGTAGTTAATCTTACTTTTTCAATGGAAGGAACCATGGATATGATCAGTTCAGCTAACTCCACTTCTTTTTTAGTAGGCAGTCCAAATGAACAACCATCTAAGACAGCGGCTTGAACTGCTTTTATTACCCTCTCATCATTGTGTCCTAAGATCATAGGCCCCCATGACTGGATAAAATCTATATATTTATTTCCATCTTCATCCATAAGATGAGCTTTATTTGCTGATTTTACAAAGATAGGAAACTCTTTTTCCACCGATTTAAATGCTCTGACTGGGCTGTTTACTCCTCCAGGAATTATATTTACCGCTTTTTCAAATATATCTTTAGAATTTTTATAGTTCATCTCTCTCTCCTTGTATAATGAAATAGGGCTATATATGCACTATTTCTAGTTTATTTTGATTTCTACTTATCTTCTTTTATCCATCTGGCTATGTCTTTTGCAAAATACGTAATAATTATATTGGCTCCTGCCCTTTTCATGGCATATGTTTTTTCCATAACTATATTTTTTTCATCTATCCAGCCGTTCAATGCCCCTGCTTTTATCATTGCATATTCCCCGCTGACACTGTATGCAGCCACTGGAACTTCAAATGTATCTCTTATTTTTCTGATTACATCCAGATATGACAGGGCAGGTTTTACTATTACTATGTCTGCTCCCTCCTCTATATCCGATCTGGCTTCAGAGACTGCATCTATACTAAACCTATAATCCATTTGATATTGTTTTCTGTCTCCATGTGCAGGAGCTGAATCTGCAGCTTCTCTAAATGGCCCGTAAAATGATGATGCATATTTTACACTGTAACTCATAATAGCCAGTTCATTGAATCCATTTTCATCTAAGATATCTCTTATTGCCTTTATTCTGCCGTCCATCATGTCTGAAGGTGCTACAATATCTGCTCCAGCCTTAGCATGGGATAAGGCTATTTTTGCTATATATTCGATGGTAGTATCGTTGATAACCCCTGATTCATCTATGATACCACAGTGCCCGTGAGAAGTATACTCACACATACAAACGTCGGTTATAACTACCATATCAGGTGAATGTCTCTTTATCTGCCTGACTCCTTCCTGTACAATACCGGTATCGTTATATGCTTCTTTTCCAAAAGGGTCTTTTTCCAAAGGGATACCGAATAATAACACCGAGTTAACTCCTAATTCATTCAATGTATCCAGCTCTGCATCCAGCATATCCAATGACAGTCTGTATTGTCCGGGCATAGAAGAGATTTCAGTTCTTATACCTGTTCCTTCCTCTAAAAATAATGGATAAACCAGGTCATCTGCACTTATATATACATCTCTTACTAACTTTCTTATACCAGCTGATTTTCTTAAGTTTCTGTGTCTTTTAAACATATCCCTTCTCCTTTTTATAAGTTAATATAATAATTTTTAATCTCTGCCAATAAACCCTGTGCTGTGGAAGTTTTAGCTTCTATCTCTACTTCCAACCCATAGCTTTTGATACTTTTTGTTGTCATCTTCCCTATAGATGCTATCTTTATCTTTGAATCATGTTTTTTATCTCCTAAACTCTCCATATACGCATCTACTGCTGATGAACTTAAAAAAGTAATTAGATCCACTTCTTTTATTTTATCATCTATATCGGTTGTTATCACTTTTTCTGTTTTGAAGATTCTAGCAGCTGTAAAGTTTCTATTGTGCTCTTTGGACCACTCTTGTGTATTAATTGGTGAAATATCCGATGTTATAAATAAGATCTTATCTCCCTCTTCTGTAAAATTAAGGCTTTCCTCTGCCAGTCTTTTCCCCAGATACTCTTCAGGCATAAAGTCAGGTTTGATCCTGTGTTTCAAAAGTTCTTCATAAGTTTTGATCCCTACAACACCTATTTTTTTATCCCCCAGTACACGTACATCATCTAGTTTTTCAAAGAAAGTTTTTACCCCGTTCTGGCTGTTAAATAAGATTGCTTTAGCATCTTTTATATCCAATTCAATATCTAAAGGCTCTATATTGATAAGGGGCAGTACCGTAGCTTTACCGCCTAATTTTTCTATTTCATAGGCAAACTCTACAGATTTTTTATAATCTCTCGTTACCAGTATGTTTTTGCCAAATAATGGTAATTGTTCAAACCAATTAAATTCCGATCTCAGGTTTACTACTTCTCCAATAATTATGATTGCAGGGGGAACAACTTTTTCTTCCTTTGCTATTTCAACAATGGTTTCCAATGTTCCTACCATTACCCTCTGCTTACTGGTGCTGCCTTTTTCTATTATAGCCACAGGAGTTGCAGGAGATTTACCATATTTAATTAAATCACCAGCTATTAAATCTAAATTTTTTATCCCCATCAAGAATACCAGTGTTCCTTCTAATTTAGCAATGGCGTCAAAATTGTGCCAATCTCCCTCTTTTGAAGTATGTCCTGTAAACACATGAAATGAACGGGCTATATTCCTGTGGGTAACCGGTATTCCAGAATAAGATGGTACAGATATAGAAGACGTTATCCCGGGAACTACCTCAAACTCTATCTCAGCTTCATTTAGAGCTAAAATTTCTTCTCCTCCACGACCAAATACAAAGGGGTCTCCTCCCTTTAATCTGGTAACTATCTTTCCTTCTTTCGCCTTTTCTACAATAGTTCTGTTTATCTCGTCCTGGATAACTCCCCCTTCTGTGTTTCCTTTACCAAGATAGATCATTTCACATTCCCTTTGAGCTAAAGATAGTATTTGTGGATTTACCAGCCTGTCATAGACTATACAGTGGGCCTCTTCTACACATCTTTTTCCTTTTAGAGTCAATAACTCTAAATCTCCCGGGCCTGCCCCTACAATATAAACCTTACCCATTTATCTGCCTCCTAATCACATCAGCTAATTCATGTGCTGCATTTTTACTATTACTCTTACACCCTGTGACTTTTCCTTTATATATCTTATCTTTGGTATAATACATTCCCTCTAAGGTTAGTTTATCTCCTGTTAATGTCCCGTGACAGCCCATAGGAGTCGTACATCCTCCCCCGAATATCTTAGAGAATTCTCTTTCTGCTTCTATGACTATGGAAGTTTCAAGATGGTTCATCTTTGATAATAATTCCATAGTTGATGTGTCATTTCCATTACATTGGATGCATAGTGCCCCCTGACCTGGAGCAGGCATAATTCTATCTATTTCAAAAATTTCAGTTGCTAAGTGAGCTAACCCTACTCTTTTTAGTCCTGCATAAGCTAAGATGATCCCATCAAAGTTTTCATTTTTTAATTTTTCTATCCTGGTATGGATATTTCCACGAATAGGCTCTATTACCAGGTCTGGTCTTAGATCTCTTATACTTTCTACCCTCCTGAGACTGCTGGTTCCTATTACGGATCCTGCCGGCAGCTCCATTAAGCTTGCTCCACTTTTAGATATCATTATATCCCTGTTGTCTTCCCTTAGGGGTATAGCTCCTGTAACCAGACCTTCAGGGGGACATTCCGGCATATCTTTCATAGAGTGTACTGCCAGGTGGATTTCTCCTTCCAATAGGGCTTTTTCTATTTCTTTTACAAACATATCTTTTAATGATTTGTTATCCTTATTCCAATTAGTTCTCTGATCCTTGTCTCCACTGGTAATAATCTTTTTTATCACAACATCCAGAGAGTTATCTATTTCTAATAATTTTTTTTTCGTTAGTTCTGCCTGAGCTACTGCTAAGATACTAGCTCTTGTTCCAATAATGATTTGTTTCTGCACCGACTTCTCTCCTTGAATTCAAAATGTTTTATTAATTTATCCAACTGGTCACTTAATAAGTATTCATATTTAGTTATAAGCTTACTTCTATTTGCTTCATTTCCCCTATAAACATCCCACAGATGATCCAGGTTATATAGTTTTATATTCCCATGTTTTTCTATCTCTACATCTATATCTCTAGGTAAGCCCAAATCTAAAAAGATCTTATCTCCCATTGCTCCTAGTCCTTCCATCATTTTGTTTTCCAGGATAGTATGGTGAGCTGCTGTTGCACTTATTATAATTTGTGATTTTTCAATTTCTAAATACCTGTCTTTGAAATCTAAAGCATCTACCTGGTATTCTTTTTGTAATTCTATAACTCTTTTTTTACTTCTATTTGTCATCACAATATTATTAATGTTATTTCTAGTAAATATATTGAGTACAGATACTGCCATCTCTCCTGTTCCAACTATTAAAATCCTCTGATTTTTTAAGTCATCAAAATGACTTTTTATAAATTTTAACGCAATAGCTTCCAAGGATAGAGCATTTTTAGAAATTTGGCTTTTATGTCTGAACTTTTTTCCCAGTTCAATAGCTTTATTAAAAATAACATTCATACTCTTAGTCGTATTTTTTCTTTCTAACTCCTTTAAGTAACTATTTTTTATCTGGGATAAAATGTGATCTTCTCCCTTTATTATAGAGTGAAACCCGCATATTACCTGGAACAGGTATTCTACTCCTGTAATTCCATTTTTCTCTATAGAAAAAACACCTGCATTTAACTCTTTTTTTACCCCTTCTATATCAGCTGTTTCAAGATAGATTTCAATTCTAAGGCAGGTTTCAAGGAGTATATACCCATCGATCTTTCCGATTTCCAATAATCTATCCAAAATCTTTCGTGACCCTTTTTTTACCACTTCTTCTCTTTGAACAAGGGATAAATCTTCATAAGTAACACCTAATACGTAAAAACTATCTAACTGCATCCTCTACACACCTCAAAACCTTTCTGTTGTTTTCCCTGTCTTTTATTGCTAGACGAAAATAACTATTATCTAAATAATTAAAATTACTGGCATTTCTAACCAATACTCCCAATAAAATCATTTTTTCCCTAAACTCTCCTGCTTCCATACCATTTGTCAATTTTACTAATATAAAGTTTGATTCTGTTTTATATGGTTTTATCCCTTCTATCTTACAGAGTTCCTTATACATATATTCTTTTTCTGTTCTTATCCAATTTTCTGATTTTTCTATATATTCACTGTCTTCCAATAAGATCTTGGTTGCTAATTCTGCTATGGCATTTACACTCCAAGGCTCCC
Source organism: Psychrilyobacter piezotolerans (assembly GCF_003391055.1). Classification (NCBI taxonomy): domain Bacteria; kingdom Fusobacteriati; phylum Fusobacteriota; class Fusobacteriia; order Fusobacteriales; family Fusobacteriaceae; genus Psychrilyobacter; species Psychrilyobacter piezotolerans. The sequence goes on along the minus strand of NZ_QUAJ01000007.1, from coordinate 19,787 downwards.
TGGATGATTCTATTTTTTCTTTCAGTTCACTATCAAAAGTTATTCCGTATCCTAACCTCAGGCCGGGAATAGCAAAGAACTTTGTCAGAGCTCTGACAATAAATACATTTTCATTTTTATATTCCAGTATAGATTCACTCAAATTGCCTTCTACAAACTCTATAAAAGCTTCGTCCAATAAGATATTAGTATCTTTTGTCAGGCAAAATTTCGCCAGATCATCTAATATATCTTTTTTTATAAATTTACCTGTAGGATTGTTGGGATTGCATACTACCAGCAGATCATAAGTTTCATCCAAGGTTTCCTTTAATCTCGGTATATTTAATATAAAGTCTTCATCTTCCCTCAACTGAAAATATTCAACCTGGCAATTTGTTGATTTTAATGCCCTTTCATACTCTGCAAATGTAGGAGATACTATAAGCACCTTTTTAGGTTTCAAACACTTAGCATATAAGAACATGATCTCTGTAGCTCCGTTCCCCACTACAATGTTATCTATCCCAATACCATTATAATCTGCAATTATTTTTTTCATACTGATATATTCAGGGTCAGGATATTTTTCCAATACACATAGATTATCTGTGATTCCTTTTTTCAATTTATCAGATAATCCAAAGGGGTTGATGTTAGCACTATAGTCCAGTACTTCTACCCCTTTTTCCCTTTTTAATTTATATATGTTACCACCATGTAGTTCCAATATTTATTCACCTCTTTATAGCTTCATTAATTCATAGACCTTAGCATAAGTATCATATAAGTCAGTCCCATCCCTAAAAAGGCTGACCCATACATTAATTTGATATTTTTCTTAATATCCGATAGTTCAAACTCCTTTATCTTATCTCCAATGGTAGGCTTTTCTGCCATCCTTCCAAAATAACTGGTAGTCCCACCGAATTGAACCCCCAGAGCTCCTGCTACAGCTGATTCAGATTGTGCTGAATTCGGGCTGGCGTGATTATATCTGTCTCTGAAAAATACCTTCCATGAATTTTTAAAATCATATCCAAGGAAGAATGCCGATACCGGGATTAAGATTCCTCCCGTTAATCTGGCAGGAATAATGTTTGCCCAGTCATCTACACGGGCTGAAAACCATCCAAAATCTTTATATTTTTCATTTTTATATCCCACCATGGAATCCAGTGTATTTACAGCCTTATATCCCATCCCCAGAGCTACTCCTAACGGCGTAGAGGGTGCAATCAGATACCCAACTGCTATAAAAAACAGCGGCGATATTATACCATCCACTGTATTTTCAGAGATGGTTTCCATTACACTCCTGACTATATCCTTTTCCTGCATATAGTTTGTATCACGGCTGACTAGGTAGGAGAGTTCCTTTCTTGCCAGCTGCATATCTTTTTTCTTCAATATATTAAATACCTTCACTCCCTCAAGAGCCAGGGATCTTGTGGCAAATATAGTGTAGATCAGGTAGATCTCAATTATCTCTAAATAACCCGAAATCAGGTATGTTAGACCTATAGTCAGCCCTACAACTATTAAATTTAATATTATCCCGCCTATTTTTTTATATTTATATAATATTTTTTCTAAAAAAGTGATGACCCTCCCTATTACTACCACTGGGTGCAGTAAACTCCTGGGATCTCCAAATACCAGATCCAGAATAAACCCGATCAATATTATATTTTCAACTCTCATTTAATCGCTCCTATCAGATCATCTATCCCGTTATAAAGGTTTCTATACTGAACTACCGGTCTTTTTAAAACTACCACTCCTACTCCTAAATTCGAAGCTGCCTTTACCTTTTCCAATTCTCCCCCTGCAGCTCCGCTCTCCTTGGTCACAAGGTATTTTATATCATAATTTTCATAGATAGCCTCGTTGAAGGTGGTGTTAAAGGGGCCTTGAAGACCTATTATCTGAGAGGGCCTGAACCCTGCATCCTCACATTTTTTTATGGCATATTCAGTAGGCAGTATCCTGATGTAGATAGATTTTTTATTTTTTAAGTCTTTAAATCTATGGATATTATTACTTCCTAAGGTAAGGAGGATATTCCCCCTTACTCCCTCTAAAAAATTAATTAACTCCTCTAAATCATAAAAACTGTTTTCTTTTTTATATTCCAACATCCTTCTTTCATATCTATAGTAGGGCACCCCTAAAATTGTCGATAATTTTAGTAAATTATTAGAAATCTCAATGGCATAAGGGTGGGTGGCATCTACTATCCGGCTTATATTCATCTCATAAGCCAGTTTTTCAAGGCCTTCTAGATCAAGCTTTGCCACCCTGACTTCTAAATCCAGATGGGAGATCAGCTGACCTCCGTATTCTGTGGCTGTAGTCACGATGATCTTATGTTTATCCCTTAACAGCCTTTCAGCTATTATCCTGGAATCTTTAGTCCCTCCGGCAAGTAAGATCAAAGTTTGTATCCCCTAGGTGTTATCATCTTGCCGTTTTTTACATAGGTTTTGGAATTTCCTACTATTACCACAGTGAACATGTTGATCTCATGATCCAGCATATCCCCCAATGTAGTTATCACATACTCTTCCCCGTCTCTTTTCGCATTTCTTACTATTGCCACAGGGGTGTCTTTACTCTTATGTCTTAACATGATCTCCCTTGCTTCTACAATTTGAGTAGTCCTGGAAAAACTCTTAGGATTGTAGTATGAAATTACAAAATCACCCTGGGAAGCTAAATCTATCCTCTTTGTTATTAAATCCCAGTCGGTCAACAGATCACTCAAACTAATTGTTGCGTGGTCGTGCATTATAGGAGCTCCCACAACACTTGCCCCGGCATTGGAAGCTGTAATTCCCGGAACTACTTCTACCTCAATGTCACTGTCTAAAGCTACTTCCAGCATGATTCCTGCCATCCCGTAGACTCCAGATTCACCGCTGCTGATTAAAGCTATGGTTTTTCCACTTTGAGCCAGCTTCAATGTTTCATTACATCTGTCTATCTCTTTTTTCATAGCAGATCTGATTAGTTCCTTTTCCGGAAACATCTCTTCTACCAATGAAATATATGTTTTATGTCCAATTAATATATCCGATTTATTCATAGAATCAAAGGCTTTAAAACTCATATTATCCTTATTCCCAGGCCCCATTCCAACTACATATATTTTTCCTTTTTCCATAATATGTTCTCCTCCAAGTTTATTACTCATTATAATATTTTACTTTTCTTTAAAACCCTATTTTGACGCTAACAACAATCGTGTATTACTCACTAAGACAATCTATCAACACAGAGATACACAGAGATTTAAACTAGAGTTTCACGGAGTTTTCTTTTTCTAGGTGTTATCTTAACTTAGTCGCCTTTTTTAATTTTGAAGGCGATGCTGCTTTAACGATGATTATCCTACTAAGAGCGATATACAGATTAAGTTCCACAGTGAAACGAGGACTGTAGCCCGTAAACTCGTAGCTATTTTATCCCTACCCTAAAGCCATTTTCAAAATTTCTGCTTTTTCTCAAAATTCTTAGCTTATGAAATAAGCATTAGTTATTTTGGTGATGACCCTTGCGGTCACTTTCCTCTATTTCTTTTTCAGATAAAAAGAAATAGAGTCCGTTAAGGGTGACACCCTTAGGAAGGAAGAGGGTCTACTCCTCCTCATATATAGATACTGTCATACCCTTATATATTTTTTTCTCCGTTATAAATTTACCATTTTTATTGCTGGACAGATAAGCTGCAGGAGCAGATACACACCTCACTCCTATGGTTTTTTCTACAAAATCAGAACCTTCATAGTTATCCTGGACAGGTTTTATCTGCTCCCTATCTATAACTATCAATTCTTTGCCTAATTTCTCACAAACTTCTAATAGTCCAGTCTCATCTGCTTTTACATCTACAGTAGCAAGATGTTTTATACTATCCATATGCAGGTTGAACTCTTTCATAGTTAATTCTATACCCTTTGATATAGTTTCAGCAGGTGTACCCCTTCTGCACCCGATCCCCAATATTATGTTTCTGGGAATTATCTGGGTTATCTTAAGATCCAGCCTGTTGGACACAGCCACTATTCCTGCTATGTCTTTTTTTATATTCTTCTCTTGATCTCCAGGATAAAAAGAGTCTAGGCTTACTACCATATTCTTAGGTAATCTTAGTTCCACCCTTTCCCCGTTGACTATAAGAGCGGTTAGATCTTTGGCACTCTCAAGATTCCTCAGGTGTGCCTTTAACTTCATAGCTATAGTGTCTACTGCTATACTTCCAGATACATCAGAAGCTGTGGAAATAACAGGAAGTCCCCCTATATTTTCTGCTATGAGGGAAGCTAATTCATTAGCTCCTCCCAGATGACCGGAAAGCAACGATACGACAAAGTTTCCATCTTCATCACTTGTAATTACAGCAGGGTCTACATCCTTACTTTTCAGTAGGGGTGCTATGGTCCTCACCACTATTCCGCTTGCCATGATAAAATATAAACTGTCATAGCAATCAAATATCCTGGATACCGTATCTTTAAAGCCTTTATCCATAGGTATAGTTTTATCATCACTATATTTTGATAAGGCAAATACATCTATGGTTTTAAATCTATCTGTAGGAGTGAGCAGTTCTTTTATCTCGACCCCTTTTTTCATGGCCTTTTTAGTCAGTGTGATAACAGCTAATCTCATAAAAATCTCCCTACTGTAAATAATTTTTTTCATTTCTCCAAAAAACTACACTTCCCCCCACTTATATTAAGAGGGGGAAACAAAGGGGGCGTTAAGTCTCTATTTTATTCCTTCCCTGTATTCATGGGTAAAATGCTTATCATATAATTTTGACTTTGAATATTCATCCCCCATAAACCTTCCCACTAAAATTTGAGCTGTTTTTGTGATATTTGCCTCTTCTACCTTTTCTGCTATATTTTCCAGTGTTCCCATTACTATCTTCTGATCTTCCCAGGTAGCTCTCTGGATTACTGCTACCGGTGTATCCAACTCATAGTGGGATAACAGCTGAGATACCACCTTGTCTATCATCTGTACCGATAAGAAGATTGCCATAGATGTCTTGTGAGAAGCCAGCAGTTCTAACTTTTCTAATTCCGGAACCGGTGTTCTTCCCTCCATCCTTGTACAGATAACAGTTTGAGATACATCTGGAAGGGTAAACTCTTTTTTTATAGCTGCAGCTGATGCCAGGAAAGAACTTACCCCTGGGATAACTTCAAATTCTATGTTGTGGCTGGCTAATATATCCATTTGTTCCCTGTGGGCCCCATAGATAGCAGGATCTCCTGTATGTACCCTGGCTACCATCTTACCGTCATTTATAGCTTTTACCGTTACCTCTATTACTTCATCTAAATTCATAGAAGCACTGTTGTATACCTCTGCTCCTTCCTTATGACACTCTATAACCTGTCTCGGTACCAATGATCCTGCATAGATGATTACATCGGCTTCTTTTACCAGTCTTTGTCCCTTTACTGTGATTAATTCCGGATCTCCAGGGCCTGCTCCTATGAAAAATACTTTTGCCATTGTCTCACACCGCCCTTTTTAAGTAATATCGTTGAAAAATATGAGATATCATCACGGGTGATATCTTCTAAATCATAAAATATTTTTTCCGAATCTTTTCCGCAGTTAGAAATTAAAACTACATTTTCCATATTATTTGTTTCTCTAAAAGCCTCTTTTAATCTTTCTAAATTTCTGGTAACCTTCATAAAGACTAAATTATCCGCTGACTCTATCTCTTTTACCAGATCTGTTTCCTTCGCAATAGGGATAACTTTTAATGTTTCATCTCCCATAAGTAAAGGTGTTCTCAGTCTTGAAGTTATAGAAGCAAATGAAGTAATCCCGGGGATAGACTCTACTTCTATCTCATCCTCTAATAGTTCCATTGCATACACGAATGTACTGAGGGTCATAGGATCTCCAATAGTTATAAACGCTATATTTTTCCCCTCTTTTACCAATCTATTTACAATCTTTGAATATTCCAATCTATCATCTTCACGTATTTTATCGTTATCTACAGTTGTAAAGTCCAAAAATACCTTCTCAATATCTTCCTTCATGTATTCTTTTGCAATCTCAAATGCTGTACTATAGTTTTTTGTATTTGCACGGGGTAAAATCACTACATCTGATTCTCCCAAAGCTCTTACAGCTTTCATTGTTAACATTTCCGGATCTCCTACACCTACACCTATTCCATATAATTTTGCCATTTTTTATTTACTCCTTTTGGCCGATATAATATATATCGGGTTTTCACCCATCATCATATTGTATCTACCTATTTTTTTATTTCTTGCTATATTTATATTAATTACTTCTATCTCACAAAATTTCAGCTTTTCCAATCCCTTCACAGCATCACTCAGACTTTCCAAGGTTATGGTATTTATAACTACCTTTGCATTATCCCCGGAATGACAAAGAAACCATTCCAATATGGTTTCTAAGTTCCCCTTAGATCCCCCTATAAACATCCTGTCTACACAGATATCAGGAATATCAACTGGAGCTAATCCCTCTACAAGTTCATAATTTGCTGTATTAAATTTTTCCAGATTCTGCCTGATCACTTCTATTCCATCAGGATTTACCTCTATTCCAAAGACCTTACCTTTGGGCATAAAGTTAGCAGCCTCTATACCCACACTGCCGGATCCTGCTCCTACATCGATTAGGACACTATCCTCTTTCAAATCTAACTTTGCTATGGATATACACCTGACTTCCTGCTTAGTCATAGGTACTTTTCCCCGTATAAATTCTTTATCTTCTATATGAACCATTGTCTTCTCCCTTTTCCTGTTATCCTGCCTCTATGGCTCCTCCTTCATTAGGATGGAGTATCGGGTATTACGATCACTACATTTATATCAAAGATGATCTTTAGATCCGCCATCTCTTCTAAACTCATTGTTGTTATTCTTTCATCATCATAACTCAGTCTTTCTCCTACAAAAATAGTCCCTCTTATCTGATTTTCCAATAAATTTTGGGCAATTACCTGGGGAGTAGTTTTATTATCTGTGAGGAGCCCTGCTTTTTTCCCTTCTTTTACAGGGGTAAGGTAATCGCAGTTCCTTCCGTGGACACTGCCTATAAAGGTATCTTCATAGGAGTAGCCTACTGCAGAAAACATATATTGCATGGAGGAGATTCCCGGAATGATATTTAGTTCTTTTATTTCAAAATGTTTTTTCATAAAGGGAACCATACTGTAAAACCCTGAATCCCCGGAAACTATAAGAGAAATTCTCCTGTCTCTGTTCTCTTTCATATAGAGAGATAACTGGTCTAAATACCTGTCTATATACCGCAGTTCTTTTCCTTCTGCCAAAGTCCCTAAAGATTCTATATTTCTCCTGCCGCCGATCAATATCTCGGATTTTTTTATACATTCTTTAGTAATGGGAAGGATATATTTTTTATTCCCGGGGCCCAGCCCCAGTATATTAATTTTTTCCATAATTATTCTCCATATAGTTATTTACCATAGTATTAAATCCATCTGTTCTGGCTAACTCCCCATGATCAAAGGAAAAAGTTAACACCTCCACCTCTATTTCATCAAAAACTCTACCCTCACATTTCTGCTTGATTTTTTCTGCAATTATTTTATTGGTGTCCTTTAACTTCAGATAGGATAAACCTTCTTCTGTAGTATTAGCTTCTATGATTTTGATTACATCTTCCGGAGTTTCTCCGGCTAATAGGGCATTGGCTCCTAAGATTTCCATTCTGGCATCGGATACCTTTGAATGGGTATGAAATATCCCCCCGGCTACCTTGATGAGTTTTCCTATATGTCCCACTAAGACTATTTTTTTATATCCCAAGACTTTTATATTGTCCAGGATAAACCCCATAAAATTACTGATAATCAGTATCTTTTCAGGTTCTATCCCCAGTTTTTCCACCAGGAATTTCTTCCCATAGTTCCCGGGAGTAATAATTACTGTGTCTTCAGAGAACTCCTCCAGCAGCATCTTTAATTCTACGACTATGGAATCTTTGAAGGCTTCCTCCGACATGGGTTTTACTATCCCGGTTGTACCTAAGATAGAAATCCCCCCTAAGATCCCTAATTTAGGATTAAAGGTCTTTTTTCCTATTTCAACCCCCATTGGAACATCTATGGTAATTTCTATCTTTTTTCCTTGAGGCAGGATCTTTTCTACCTCATAAAATATAGTCCGGACAGGTACAGGATTTATTGCTGGTTTTCCTATGGCTACCTGGAGCCCCTTTTTAGTAATTTTTCCTACACCTGTTCCGCCCCGTAGGGAAACACTCTTTTTTTCATTGATAAAGTTATCTCCCCTGTCTTCTATTTCTTCATCCTCTGAAACTTCCCTGACAGTGGCAAAGATCTCTATCTTATCGGTAGCATCGGGGTCATCTCCCCCATCTTTTATGATACTGGTTTTCACATATCTGGAGTTATCTTTAGTCCCTGTTTCGATACTGTTTATATCCAGATTTAAATCCCATCCCTTGGGAGTTTCTATCTCTATGGTGGATATATCTTCCCTTTGAAAATATATCTCCACTGCACCTTTACATGCTCCTGCTGCAGTTGAACCGGTAGTGTATCCATACCTCATCTTTTTGCCATCTTGGACTGTATATTTATCTAATTTCATCTTAAAATTATTCTCCTAAAAATCCTTTTCTGTCATACATATCGTACAAAATTCCGTGGAATGTAGCTACTGCAACTGTACTTCCACCCTTTCTACCCCTGGTTACAATATAAGGGATGTTTAGTTCTCTCAGTCTTTCTTTGGAATCCTCAGCGCCTACAAATCCAACCGGTACTCCAACTACAAGATCTGGCCTGTATCCTTTTTCAACTGCTTCCATCAATGTGAATAGAGCTGTAGGAGCATTTCCGATCAAAAATATTTTTGTTTTCTCGTCTTTTATTGCTTTTTCCATCCCCACTATAGAACGGGTCAGTCCCCTTTCCTTTGCTTCTATAACTACTTCATCATCTGAAACCAGACAATAGGCACCGACACCCCATTTTTCCATTGTTTTTTTACTGAGGCCGTTTACAATCATATTGGTGTCACAGTAGATCCTGCTCCCCTCTTCAATGGCTTTTTTTCCGCTTTCTATTGCGTCTTCTGATATCTCAACTATATCTGCATATTCAAAATCGGCAGTGGTGTGGATCAGTCTTTTTACTATCTTTAATTCATCTTCTGTAAATTTTTTTACTTTTTCTCCTAATTCCTCGGTAATTATCTCAAAACTCTTATTTTCAATTGCCATAGGCTTTTTTACATAACTCATTTTATCCCCCTGTTAAAAATATTTTGGATATACAATATGTCCAATTTCTTTTATTCCGTCCAATAGTCCGTTTGTTGGTCTCGACACATCATATTCATCTATTATATAGATTTCCCCTTCCCTTATTGCCCTTATTGCCTTATAGCCAGGTGCTTTTTTTATTATATCTACAGTGGGCCTGTTCATTGCTCCATATTGTGCTAAATATACATCGATCTCTTCACCCCTGCTGAGCAATAACTCTTTGGGAAAATCAGCTACACTGGATCCTTTTTTTGCAGGAACAGCATCGTAGGCTATATTATCTATATCCAATACCCCTAAAATATAAGCCGGTATCCCTTCTAACGAGGTTGTCTGGTTGGTCTTATGTCTGGCCTCGAAGAACACTGTTTTTCTCTCTTGAACAGGTATGGAATCTGCTTTTGCCCTTAACTCTGCCAGATTCATATGAAAGTCATCTGTATATTGAATAGCTTCCTTTTCATGTCCGCTCAATCTACCCAATGTCAGCCAATAGTTATCCAACTCCTCAAACTTTGTAGGTTTTATAGTGACTACAGTTAAGTTTGCATTTTTCAACGACCTTATTAACCCGCTGAACCTGTCCCTGATCATGGGTCTTATCAGGATTAAATCCGGTTTTGCAGATAGAAACTTTTCTACACTGTCCTTATAGGAGAATACCTCTATCCCCAGATCTGCACTGCTTTTATCCACTCCTACCAGATTTTCTTTCCCCCCTATATTTATCAATACATCCGTATGAGCTCCATAGAGGGAGATAATTCTTGTATGAGGTTTGCTTAAATTTACTACTTTGCCGGATTCACTTAGCAGCTCTTTATTAGAAGTAAAGGACAGCTGTGTTATAAAAATAAAGACAGATAATAATTTTATTGTTTTAATCACTCTAATCATCTCCTAATTTTGGAAATACAAATGTATTCTTTTCCGTTTTATATTTCTCCCACCCTATTTTAAATACTTCTTCCAGCGCCTTTGAATTAAGTACCTCCTGGGTTTTCCCGCTTGTTACAATCCTTCCCTTCTCCAATAAGAGGATTTCATCACAATAAAGTGTAGCTAAATTAAAGTCGTGAAATACTCCTATAACCATGGTTTGTTCCTCTTCCACTCTTTTTCTTACAAGGCTCAGTAAGGTATGGGAATAGTAAGGATCCAAATTAGAGGTTGACTCGTCTAAGAATAAGATTGGTGTTGTCTGAATCAGAGCCTTTCCAAATATAACCCTCTGTTCCTCCCCGCCGCTGAGGGCAGTTATTTCTTTATCTAAAAATTCTTCTAAGCCTATCTCTTTTATCACCCTGTCGATAACCTCATAATCTGATTTTTGTAAACTGAAAAACTTTTTCTTATAGGGATACCTTCCCATCTCCAGTATATCGGAGACAGAAAAAGGAAATACTATATCAAATTTTTGCGGTACTATTGCAATTTTTTTTGCTAACTTCAAAGGGGAATATTCCTTTAATTCCTTATTTTCTATATAAATCTCAGAATCTGGAGCATTTTTATACCCGCTTAAAACATCCAAAAATGTAGTCTTTCCGCTTCCATTTGGGCCTAAGATCCCGTAAAATTTACCCTTTTCAAACTTAAAAGACAGGTTATCCAAAATTTGAGTTCCGTCTATAGAATAATTTATTTTCTTTATATCTATCATCTCAGACTTCCTCCTCCCATCTTTTTCCTAAAAATCAGCGCAAAGAACGGTGCTCCCAGCAGTGATGTGATTACTCCTACAGGAATATCATTTGGCAATACTACCCGGACTACATTATCTGCAGCTCCCATAATGACCCCGCCCCATATGGCACAGCCTATAACCAGCTTTTTATTGTCCGTTCCCAGAATAAACCGCAGAAGATGGGGAACTACCAATCCTACAAATCCTATTATCCCGCAGGTGGAAACTGCCACAGCCGACAAGATAGAGCTGACAACCAGCAATATCCTCCTGATCTTACTGGGGTTTATCCCCAAAGAGATAGCACTTTTTTCTCCTAAGGCTAAGATATTTAAATCTTCTGCATAATAGCAGAAAAATATGAATCCAAAGACCCATACTGCACTTAAAATACCCACTTCCATCCAGGATTTCCCGGTAAAGCTTCCAAGGAGCCAAAATATAATGGCTCCTACACCTTCATCAGCTAAATATTTTAAAAAACTCAGTCCTGCAGAAAAGAAAGCTCCTATTATTATCCCTCCTAATATTATAGAAGTGGGATTCATCTTCCTTTCAAAAGAACCCATCTGAATAACAACTGTCAGACAGAGGATTGCAAATATAAATGAAACTATATGTGTACTGAAAATTCCAAAAATTGTTATATTTAAGACTATAGCCAGCGCCGCACCAAATGATGCACCGCTGGAGATTCCCAATGTATATGGATCAGCCAGGGGGTTTAATAAAACCCCCTGAAACACCAATCCGCACATGGATAAAATTGAACCTATTAAGATCGAAGTGAGAATCCTCGGTAACCTCACTTCATGGATAATATACCAGTTAGGAGCTCCCTCCCCGCCTTTGATACTCTCCACCACTTCCTTCAATGGAATTTTTATATATCCCATTTGAAGGTAGAAGAATATTGAAAGGATTAATAGTATTATTCCAATTGTCGTCCATAATTTAAAATGTTTTTTCATAGATTAAAGGGGCTGCTTCCCATTTGCATATTCTTTCTTTTTGGCTAACATATTTTCTTCCTCATGAGTCAACCCGAATTCTGCATGTTCAACAAATATCTTCCTGATTTCCTTATTTTCCCCCAATCCAACCAGGTGAGCTTTTACAGTAAATCCATTTTTTTCTAACTCTTCCTTCATATCCACAGCAATATCATTGTTTGCATGATCTCCTGCTACGATCATAAACGGATATAATTCTACTTTTTTTATTTTAGCTTTCTTTAAACCCGCAATGACGTCATCCAATGCAGGATACCCTTCTACAGTTCCTAAAAATGCATTTTTAACCCCTTCACCGTGGAATACATGCTCCAGCATGGAATAAGCAGAGTTCCCAGGATGGTGGGTACCATGTCCGATAAATACCACAGCTTCATCTTTCTTTAAATTTTTATAAGTCGGCTTTAGTGCCTTAACAACCTCTTTATAATCCTCTACACTGGTAAGTAACGGAGTACTTACTTTTAGTACTTTAAAGTCTCCCTTATAGCTTTCTACTTCCGTTTTTAATGTTTCAGATTCAATAGCGTTCATAATATGGGTCCCCTGCACCAATACATGGGTATACCCGTCTTTTTTTAATTTCTTCAATGCTTCACTGGGGTTATCATAGGTAATCCCCTCATTTTCTTTGATTCTTCTCATAATTATTCTGGATGTAAAAGCAGTAACTACTTTAAAATCAGGATAATCAGCTTTAAATTCTTTCTCCAATGCACCTATAGTTTTTTCCCTTGTTTCAGGAAAAGTTGTTCCAAAACTCACCAGCAATATTGCTTTCTTCTCCCCCTTTTTCAGATCAAAATCATTTGATTTTGCTCCATTCGCAAATAAAGAGATCCCCATTGCCAACATTACCAACACCACTAACATTTTTTTCATTTTTTCTCCTCCTAAATTTAATTTTGAGAATAAAAACAACATGACGTTGCATCCAGGTAAGCATAATCCATGTTTTTCTAAACTTTTAAATAATAAAAAAGGCCCCTAAAACTTAGAGACCTAAAACATTTTATATACCAAAATACAAATGTCTACATCCTCGTCCTCGCAAGTTCGTAAAAATAATCTGGCAGGTCTCCTGACTTGACTTTACCCTACTCATAGCCCTTCCCGAATCACTTCAGTGGTATGCTATTTTCGTCCGTCTTACAGTGGCGGGACCGTGTAGGATTTTCACCCACTTCCCTTTTAATCGATACAAATCGAACCAAGATTATATTTTATTAAATTGTTACTGAATTTATACCATGTTTACTTTTTTTTTACAATATATTTCTTTTAACTTAACATTAATTTTATTGATTATAAATTAATTTTTTTTAATGAATTTCAAATACTTTTGACCCCGACTAAAATCTGACTGATACACGAGTATTAACTTTTTAATTAAATCTAATTTAATCAAAAAAGTTAAATGTGTTCCACCAATCCACACCAATTAAAGCCTATAAAACCTCATCACTAAGAAATAAGATAAAGAGGCTCACAAAGTATTTTTTCTTGATTTTAAACCTAGAAATTAATCTTCGTGTACCTCTGTGTTCTCTTTTCTTTGTGCTGAATCTATGTTGAATACCGTAATTCACGGTTAATGTCTTAGTTTTTTATCAGTTCTTCTCATCATCTTGAGAGCTTCTTATTAGTTAATTCTCTACCGGTAAAGTTTAGCATAGGATCCCTTTAATTTTAATAACTCTTCATGGGTTCCCGTCTCCACTACACCATCTTTATCCATAACCACAATTCTGTCGGAATTAATAATGGTGGACAGCCTGTGAGCTATAGTTATGGTGGTCCTGTCTTTAGATAATGTCATGAGGGCTTCCTGGATGAGTTTTTCCGTAATATTATCCAACGATGCCGTAGCTTCATCCAAGATTAAGATCTTAGGATTTTTTAAAAATATCCTGGCTATAGATATCCTTTGTTTTTGTCCTCCTGAAAGTTTTACCCCCCTTTCTCCTACCAGGGTATCAAATCCCTTTGGCAGGCTACTTATAAACTCATATATATTAGCTTTTTTAGATGCTTCTATTAATTCATCTCTCGTTGCACCCAGCTTACCGTACCCTATATTCTCCCCTATAGTTCCTCCAAATAAAAATGCCTCCTGGGGCACAATACCTATATTTTCCCGGAGGGAACTCAACTTTATCTTACTTATCTCCTTTCCATCTATGGTGATACTTCCAGAATCAATGTCATAAAATCTTGGAATCAGATTTGAAATAGTTGATTTCCCTACACCACTGGATCCGACTATGGCTATACTTTCCCCAGATTTTATTTTTAAATTGAATTTATTCAAAATCAGTGATTGGTCTTTATCTAATTCTTCAGATGATTTATTATAGGAAAACTTTACATCTTTTAGCTCTATATTCCCATTTATTTCCTTTAAAATCAATGGATTTTCTATATCTTTAATCTGCGGAATTATTTCCATCATCCCCTGAAATCTCCTATATCCTGCCATTCCTTTTTGATAACTCTGGACTAAGATCATCATCTTTCTGATAGGCTCCATAAATCTATAGCAGTATAGTAAAAAACTAATTAAAATACCATAGGTCAACTCCCCGTGCATTATTAAATAACCACCATAAAATACCACTATAAACTGCATAAGGTTCATAAATATATGGATTCCCGAAAAGAAAACAGCAGTGGTTCTATAAGTTTCTTTTTTAGCTTCTTGAAATTCCTGGTTTTTTTTCTCAAATTTATCTATTTCATGATTTTCATTGTTGAATAATTTTACTATCCTGACTCCGCCGATACTTTCTTCCGCACAGGAATTTATACCCGCTATCTTTATCCTGGTCTTCCCAAATGCCAGTTTCATCTTCCATTTTTGAGTGACAGCAAAATATATCATGAATGGAAGAACCGAAAATATAACCAGGGTCAATTTTACATTTAAGGTGACCATCAGTATAAATGCTCCTACCAGCCTGATTACAGCAATAAACAGGTCTATGGGTCCATGGTTGGCTAACTGCGATATTTCACCCAGGTCATTGACCAGTTTTGACATAATTACCCCCGTCTTGTTGTTGTCAAAATAACTAAAGGATAATTTTTGAATATGGGTAAACAGTTCTTTTCTCATCTGGGTCTCTATCTTAATTCCTAAAATATTTCCATAGTACAGCTGATAATAGCTGACTGCATATCTCAGCAGATACATGACTATCAATCCGCCGGAGATATAATAAAATGTTTTTAAGTCCTTTGCCGGGATTATTTTATCTATCATTATTTGAATTATTTTTGGAAAAGCCAAATCCAGCAGGGCCAGTAAAACAGCACACATTAATGTAAATATTAATAGTTTGATATAACATTTGTAGTATTTTATAAATGATCTTAATTCTTTCATTTTAGCTCCTATGTTTTAAATTTTATATTATATTATTATCGGTCTTTTATGAAATGGATTATATACAATTTTAAAATCATCTTATCATATCTTTTAAAATAAAACTATATCCTTCCTTTTTGAGATAAAAAAAAAGGAGAAAATTCTCCCTAAAATTTTTCTGATCTTACATGGAGTCCCTCTGGCAAATACATTATCATACTTTGTCATTGTATAATAACTTCAAAGGCACTATAGATCTTTGATGTTATGGATTTCTTTATCTCATCAACTTAAAAAAGAAGGGTTTAGCGGCAGAGGTGTCCTCTGTTTCTTTTCTGTTTTATTCTTATACATACTTTCATCTATTCTTTTTATGACTTCATCTAAACTCATCTTTTTGTCCTTAGAAAATTCCAATAGGCCATAACTAAATTCTATATCCAGTTTTGACCTTAGATCGATAAGGACTCGCTTTTCAAAGAATATTTCAACATCTTCCTTGTGCTTATTTGGGAAAGCTGCTATGAACTCATCTCCTTCCACCCTGAAGATGTGATCCTCCTGACGTAGATTTAATTTTAATATCGATGAAAATTCTTTCAGGTATCTGTCTCCCTCTTTATGCCCAAAATTATCATTGATTTTTTTAAAATCATCTATATCTAAGTAACAGATAGTCAAGCTGTGCCCTTGTTTAATCTCATCCGATAGGAAGCTATATGCAGCTCTTCTGTTGAATAAACCAGTAAGTTCGTCTGTCATCACCTGATTTTTAAGTACTTTCTCTATTTTTTCCCTCTTGTGGATTTCCTTCAATAAATTAAAATTAGAATCCTGTAACTTTTTAGTTCTTTCCTTGACTATTTCTTCCAGATTCCAATATCTTGATTTTAGATTATTAACCATGATATTAAAGTCGTTAGCCAGTTCTCCTATTTCATCATTTTTATCTAAGGTTATTTTATGGTCAAAATTCTTCTTAGATATTTCCCTTGTACTTTTTTTCAATATACCCAGAGGTTTTATCAACTGGATGTGGATGAAAATTCCAAGCGCTATGAAAAAAAACAATATTATCAAGAGAGTTATAATAAGTTTTTTCTGCATGTTCTTATTTGTTTTTTCTATGGATTTGTTTACATCTGATTCCAGTAAGCGAACATTGCTATCCACCATCTTGAGTATATTGTTATAAGTCTTCATACTGTTCTCTGTTTCTGCCAGGATTGTTTCCTGAAATAAAAGAACCTCCGATATGGTCTGGGAGATTTTATGGTATTCTTTTGTATGAGCTATGAGATTGGATGTTGTGGCAACTTTTCTCAGGGTATAAATGGCCTGTTGCCAACGATCAAAATGTTTTTGGTCTCGATATTGGAAGATGGCCTCCTTACTATTATATATGACCTCACCCAGCACCTTTGTTTCATTGTAGTTTTCACCTTTATAAACAATATCCCTCATCACATGTCTTGTGGATTTCTCTTTTTTATAGGTCTCTGAAAAATCTAGATTCAGCTTGAGATTTTCTTTGTGAAGGGATAAGATTTTGTTTTCTAGCACTTCTAAGTCATTTACACCTTTAAAAACGTCTGTTTTTTTTAGTTCCTTATCTATTATTTTTAATTTTTGTTCTTCTTGCATGAACTTTTGGTAATCATCAATGAGCAAAAGACTTTTTATAAAGTCTCTCCTCTGGTAAAGACTTGTTACCGATTCTTTTTGTTGCATATAGTTTTTATTTATTTTTTGTGTTTCCAATGAGACCTGATAAAAGTTAAATCCAACTAAGGTCAAAATGAAACTGAAAATAAAGAATACAGATAAAAATTTCTTTTTTAATGACATATTCCCTCTCCTTTTGTTATATTGTTAAAGCATTGTTATAGTGTAACCCTAGCTACTCTCAATTAAAATTTTATATTATTCTATACTGGAATACTAAAGTTTTCCTTTTTTCAATAAATACAAGAAATATGCTAACGCCTAATTCACCCTCCTTCCCCAATCTTAGGAGTTTTTTTTGTATTATTCATAGCTGCCAATGAAAAAAATTACCAAATTGATAGGAAATTAAAATTATTACAGTAATTGTATTATATTAATTTAAAAATAAACTGCAATGGAGGAAAAATAATGAATGGAAAAATTTTAAACAGTTATAGTTCAAAAGTTGTTTTTGCATTAATGGTTGTCTCAATTATTCCGCTGTTTATCTATCTACAGTCAAATAACCTTATGGTTAAAAATTACTTCTCAGTCCTGGAAAATAAAAATGTCGAATCCCGTATAGATCATGCTGATAAAATACTACAGAGCGAACTAGAGGATCTAATTATAATCGCCAAAGACTATGCCGCGTGGGATGACACCTATGAGATTATGGCTGAGGAAGACCCAGACATGGATTGGGTAAAGGAAAACATCTCCGAGTGGATCCCATCCAACTTTGGCATGGATTTTCTGTTGCTTACTAGAAACGATATGACCATTGTCGATGCCTATGGTCTTGAGGAAGGGGGAGATCAGGAGTTATTCAACAAGTCTGAGGTTAGAGATATATTGAACGGAAAATATGATGATTCCATAGGGTATAAGAAGGGGGAGTTTCCAAATGGAATAACCATGTTTAACGGCAAGCCATATATACTCTCGGTTACCCCTGTTCTTACGTCGGATTTTGAAGGTCCATCTCGGGGTGCTCTGATACTGGGAAGGGAAATATCACCTGCAATGCTTCAAAACATAAAGGAGAAATTCGGATACGATATCTCTATAGGCTTAAACAACAAATTGATTTCAACCCCTGAAACCCAGATAGTAGCAGATAAATTTTCAGACCTTCTCTTGAAAAATGAGAAAAAAATCATAAAAATTAATGATCATGATATCGTCGGTCAGAAGATAATTCCCGATATTTCCGGCTTATACAAGATCAGACTTTATATTTTTGATTCCAGATATGTTTTTGTATCTACATTAAAATTACTAAAAACAAATGGAAATATCGTTATGTTTTTTAGTGTCGGGCTGATACTTTTACTGAGTTACATTTTAAAAAATGTAATAGTAAATCCCATAATTTCCCTGCAAAAACAGCTGGTAGACATGAATCAATTTAACACTCTTGAATATATCGATATAAAAGGGGCAACTGAAATAAAAAGTATGGCACAATCCTTTAATACCCTGGTAGAGAATCTCACTGTCAAAGAACACGAAAACAGGGTCCTCAAACAGCAAAACCATACCGATGAACTCACTTCATTATACAACCACAGGCATTTTCACCAGACAATGAAACATAAAATAAATTCAGAGATTAGTTCCATCTCAATTATCTTTCTGGATATAGACAAATTTAAAGTTGTTAACGACCTCCATGGACATGTTGTCGGTGATAGAATATTAAAAACTATAGGTGAAATCCTAAATACCTACGTGCCAGAGAACTTACATGCGTTCCGGTATGGTGGAGAGGAATTTGTCGTCATAGCAGAAAACTACACCTTGAATGAAACTTATCTTTTGGCAGAAAAACTAAGGTCTGAGATAGTTAAATCCAATGCACTTCAAAATCAATGTGACGGCTTACCAATAACAGTCAGCGTGGGACTAGCTTCGTGCCCAGAGCACACAAAAAATCCTCTTGAACTCCTAAACAAGGCTGACAGAGCTATGTATTTTGCAAAACAAAACGGGAGAAATCAAACTTATATCTATAATAAAAATATCGAGAATTTTCTCAAGGAAAATAATAAAGGTTTCAGGCAGAAAGAGGTTCTCCTTGATTCAGCCCTGGCTTTTGCAGCGGCAATAGATGCCAAAGACAAGTATACTGGAAAACATTCTGAAATGGTAACCAAATTCTCCCTTCTTCTTGCAGAAAAACTTGGTTTATCAAAAGAGGATAAATATGTTCTGAGGATAGGCGCTCTCCTTCATGACTGCGGTAAGATAGGGATACCCGATTATATTATCGGGAAGACAGCTAAGCTTACTTCGGAGGAATATGAGATAATAAAAACTCATCCTGTACTTGGGAATACTATCTTGAAATATATTATAAATGATGAAACCGTTATGTCCTGTGTAAGAAACCACCACGAAAAATGGGACGGCAGCGGTTACCCAGATGGTCTGTCAAGAGAAGAAATCTCTTTACATGCAAGAATAGTTACTTTGGCAGACTCTTTTCATGCCATGGTTTCAC
The DNA here is from genome assembly GCF_003391055.1 of Psychrilyobacter piezotolerans. Classification (NCBI taxonomy): domain Bacteria; kingdom Fusobacteriati; phylum Fusobacteriota; class Fusobacteriia; order Fusobacteriales; family Fusobacteriaceae; genus Psychrilyobacter; species Psychrilyobacter piezotolerans. The sequence continues at coordinate 189 of NZ_QUAJ01000007.1, read as the reverse complement.
AAAGACCTTATAGAAATGCTCTTTCCATTGATACAGCTATCGAGGAATTAAGAAAAAATAGCGGGACTCAGTTCGATCCTTCACTGGTTGAAATATTTATCCAGTCGGTTCAGGAATCCTACGAGGTCTAAAGATAAATCATAGTTTTATAAAAAAAGAGGCTTGACCCAAAAGGGTCAAGCCTCTTTT
>NZ_QUAJ01000006.1 GCF_003391055.1 Psychrilyobacter piezotolerans | reverse complement strand
TTTAAACTTTTTCCACCTGAGTGGCGTCTGATAAGTATAAGCAAATGAAAATAGTAATATTTTTTTCATTTCTTTCTTTCCTTAAAAATAAAATATAAAAATAAAAACCTCCTGACTGTGTGACTATTACAGCTGGGAGGTTTTTATTTTTTTGACTATCTCTCTCTATGAGAAAGATAAAACTTTACTTTTTATAACATTTATGATACTGTATTAATAGTAACAGAGAGTCAGACAAGAGCTTCATTGGTTAAGAAACCCTTCAACAGGGTTTAAGGTTAAATGGATTTTAAGAAAAACTTATCTGTATTAAAATTTTACGGAGGTAACACATGTTAAAAGGAACAGTTAAATGGTTTAACGATGACAAAGGATTTGGATTTATTTCAGCAGAAGACGGGAACGACTACTTCGCACATTTCTCTCAAATCAAAAAAGAAGGATTCAAAACTTTACAAGAGGGAGCGGAAGTAACTTTCGAAATCACTGAAGGTGCAAAAGGTCCTCAGGCTTCAAACATCGAAACTGTATAATTATATATAATTTTGAATATTCAAAGTGGTAGAAATTTCTACCACTTTTTTATTGACTAAAAATAAAAACTTTAGAAGAAATAAAGGAATTTAGAATTAAATACGAATTAAAAAAGAGGGAAAATAAAAATGTAGCAGATATAGATTTAAAACACAGGATTGATTTCCTATATACCCTGCTATTATTATTCATTAATTAAAATTTCGACCTAAAAAATAAAGAAAAGGAGCATTATTTTATGAAATTTATCTCAAAACCAAATTTTAGTTCTTATCTGCAATTTGTTTCAAAGCTAAGCTTTTCCTTGGCTGTCTTAGTATCTTTTTTAAGTTATAGTTATTCCAGCTATGCCATGAGTGCTTTGGATATGTCCGGTGCTTTAGTATCCGTTGAAACAGAAAAAACAAACATGCCGGTTTCCTTTACCTTGAGCACAGGTGTTTTAAACGGGGATTCCCACGAATATGTATATTATCAAACCGGGGAAAAACTGAGTGAGCTTACCTGGAAACTCGATAATGTTATTATGGTGGGAGGTCAGATATCCGCAGAGATCACAAAACAAATAAGTTTAAATGCCGGAACATGGGTTAAAGCCTCTGCTCCTTCAACAACTATGACCGATTACGACTGGACGGACATCAAGAATCCCGACCAGAGGACTCACTGGTCAGAGACTGAAACAGAGCTGGAGAAAGGCCTTATGGCAGATATCAATATAAATGGGGTACTCCTCTCTTCAGACTTGTATTCATTTTCTGCAATAGCCGGTTTTCACTACGATAACTGGAAATGGAACTCCATGGATGGGGTCTTCAGCTACCCTAATGGCAGCGGTAAGTTTTCAGATGTCGTTCCCGGTATGGATTCCAATGACAGCTCTGTTATCTATGAGCAAAAGTTTTATGCTCCTTATCTGGGATTTGGATTTAATTTAAGTTCATCTAAATGGTTATTCAACTCCAGGATCATAGCTACACCATTTGCAAAGGCCGAAGGTATAGATGAACATGTTTTGACCAACTATCTTTACAAAGATACTTTTGAAGAGATCTTCTATTTCTCAGCAGGGGCTTCTTTAGCATATCTCTTTACCGATTATTTTTCTATGAATCTTTCCTTTGATTACCAGAAGTATGATTCTACAAAAGGTGATACAAAACTAACCAACCTGTCCACAGGAGCAACTTCTAAAATTTCTGATGTTGCAGGGATATCCCATGAATCTTATATGGTTTCCCTGGGTGCAAGTTATAGATTTTAACTATTTTTCATTGAAAGAGACCAATATTTTATAGTTGGGCTCTTTTTTTTATTATAAAAATAAAAAACCCTTGACTTTCAATTCAAAAATTGTTATTATTATTTTGTAAACAATACAAATTTGAAATAAAACCAAATAAAATATAAGGAGTGAGCAGAATGGCTAAAATGAGATGTACGGTATGTGGGGAAATATTAGATGCAAGTGTTGAGGTATGTCCGGTATGTAAGGCAGGCAAAGATAAATTCACAGCCTATGATGAAAATGCTGCTGAAGAGTGGGCAACTGAGCATAAATTAGGAGAAGGTTTAGCCTGCGGGGATGCAGAGATCATCGAAGGATTAAAAGCTAACTTTGCAGGAGAGTGCACAGAAGTGGGGATGTATTTAGCAATGTCAAGAGTAGCAGACAGAGAGGGATATCCGGAAGTAGCTGAAGCTTACAAGAGAATAGCATTTGAAGAGGCAGAACATGCAGCTAAATTTGCTGAGTTATTAGGAGAAGTGGTAACTGATTCATCGGAAGAAAACTTAAGATTAAGAGTGGCAGCTGAATATGGAGCTACATCCGGTAAATTTGAATTAGCTAAGAGAGCTAAGCAATTAGGCTTAGATGCAATCCACGATACGGTGCATGAGATGGCTAAGGATGAAGCCAGACATGGAAAAGCATTCAAAGGTTTATTGGAAAGACATTTTGAAGGAAAATAATTAAATTAAAAACTAAGATTACTATATAAATAAAGAGGTGGAAGATATGAAAAAATATGTTTGTGAAGTATGCGGGTATGTCTATGATCCAGAAGTTGGAGATGTAGATAACGGAATCGAAGCTGGAACTAAGTTTGAAGACCTGCCTGAAGATTGGGTTTGTCCGCCATGCTGCATGGGTAAAGATGTATTTGCTGAAGAAAACTAAAAATTCTAAACTCCCAGGAAATCCTTGGGAGTTTTTTTTTATAAAAAATAAAAAACTTTTAAACTTTTTCCACCTGAGTGGCGTCTGATAAGTATAAGCAAATGAAAATAGTAATATTTTTTTCATTTCTTTCTTTCCTTAAAAATAAAATATAAAAATAAAAACCTCCTGACTGTGTGACTATTACAGCTGGGAGGTTTTTATTTTTTTGACTACCTCTCTCTATAAGAAAGATAAAACTTTACTTTTTATAACATTTACGATACTATATTAATAGTAACAGAGAGTCAGACAAGAGCTTCATTGGTTAAGAAACCCTTCAACAGGGTTTAAGGTTAAATGGATTTTAAGAAAAACTTATCTGTATTAAAATTTTACGGAGGTAACACATGTTAAAAGGAACAGTTAAATGGTTTAACGATGACAAAGGATTTGGATTTATTTCAGCAGAAGACGGGAACGACTACTTCGCACACTTTTCTCAAATCAAAAAAGAAGGATTCAAAACTTTAAAAGAGGGAGAAGAAGTAACTTTCGAAGTCACTGAAGGTGCAAAAGGTCCTCAGGCTTCAAACATCGAAACTGTATAATTATATATAATTTTGAATATTCAAAGTGGTAGAAATTTCTACCACTTTTTTTATGAACTCTTATGTTTAGAACCAGCCAATTTTTTATTCTTTTCTCCGGTGCTCATACTATATAGAAAGATACCTAAACCAATAAAGAAAATACCTATAATCATATTTGTGCTTAAAACTTCCCCGAAAACTATAACAGAAATAAAAATAGTAAAAATACTTTGAGTAGACAATATTACAGAAGCTTTTTCAGCATCTACAAATTTTAAAGCCTGATTCTGTGCTGTGTAAGCAAAAGCTGTTACCACAATGCTCAGATATAATATATTTAATGTTAAGGCTTTAGTCAAAGGAAAAGGGGGTTCATTAAATATATTAATAAATATCAGAGAAAAAAGGCCGCATAAAAACATCTGTATAACAGAAAGTTTCTTATAGGACATCTTCTCGGAATTTTGTTCTAAATATACGATATTTAAAGCAAAAAAGAATCCGCTTAAAATTGAATAAAAATCCCCTATACTAAACCCATTAAGATAAAAACCATTTTTATTGACATAAAAAATACCGATTGTTATGAGGAATGAATAAGATATATTTATTGCACTGAACTGCACTTTTTTTAAAAATCTTTTAATTATTAAAGTAAATATTAAGTAAGAAGAAAACAGTGCGGCACCTCTCGCCGCTGATATATACAGCAGCCCATAACTCATAGTAAAAAACATTATAAAGACAAATATCGAGGACCAAAAACATATTTTCACCTCTTCTTTATTTATTTTTTTTAGTTCTTTAAAATATATTACCGATAATATCAGTCCTCCAATAAAAAATCTAATTGTTAATAAAGAGAAAACTCCAACCCCTAAATTGAAAGAATATTCCATGGAAGGATATGCGCTTCCCCAAGTTAATGAAGCAAAAATCAATAATACAATCCCATATAAATTAGCCACGTTAGCTGCCCCCTGTTAAAATAATTAAGTTGATGAGATTTCTACAAATATTCTTTTAATGTAAAACTGGTTATTGAAAGTCTCTTATAATAAAATTTATTTTTATCCCTCTAAATTTACGTTTTCTAATCGCGATTAGATTTGATCATTACAGTTATAGTTCATAACTTCACATAAGTCAATACAGCAGTCCGATGAAATGATTATTTTAAGCACTAAAATTAAAAATTTTTGATGTTGCAGGGATATCCCATAAATAAAAAAATATTAAATAAATTTAAACTTTTTCCACCTGAGTGACGTCTGATAAATATAAGCAAATGAAAATAGTAATATTTTTTTCATTTCTTTCTTTCCTTAAAAATAAAATATAAAAATAAAAACCTCCTGACTGTGTGACTATTACAGCTGGGAGGTCTTTATTTTTTTGACTCTCTCTATGAGAAAGATAAAACTTTACTTTTTATAACGTTTATGATACTATATTAATAGTAACAGAGAGTCATACAAGAGCTTCATTGGTTAAGAAACCCTGTAGCAGGGTTGAAGGTTAAATGGATTTTAAGAAAAACTTATCTGTATTAAAATTTTACGGAGGTAACACATGTTAAAAGGAACAGTTAAATGGTTTAACGATGACAAAGGATTTGGATTTATTTCAGCAGAGGACGGGAACGACTACTTCGCACACTTTTCTCAAATCAACAAAGAAGGATTCAAAACTTTAAAAGAGGGAGAAGAAGTAACTTTCGAAATCACTGAAGGTGCAAAAGGTCCTCAGGCTTCAAACATCGAAACTGTATAATTATATATAATTTTGAATATTCAAAGTGGTAGAAATTTCTACCACTTTTTTTATTGTCTGGAAAATGTCGGTGGGGGGGACTTAAAATCAAAGGATTAGAGTTTAAGGTAGATCCCATTCACCATAAGACTAAATTATTTCAGTTTAAGATCTTTAGGAGAGCTGATTCGATAAGGGAGTTGTTTTTAGGGAGGATTAAATTTATAAAGAAGGAAACAAAAGGGGAAGAGAGTATTTAAAATAATATACAATTTAATGAAATATATTAAAAGAAAAAAAGGAGGTATTTGTATGTCAACAATCAGCAAGAAACTACAAGATAAAATCGTATCTACAGGCAAGATTAATACGGACGAATCATTTAAGGAATTGTGTGCCCTAGCCTACGAAGAGGGACATAAATATGTTATCAGAGCTCGCCTATACGAAGGTGGAGAGTTCGTTGCATATCTTCATATTAAAGGATTGGCTGCCGAAAAAGATAAGGAGCCTAAAGATTACCAACATTTTCATATCAGCTTTTTAGAAGTAGGTATCAAGGAAACATTTGGTGTCGGTATGATTTGGGGAGTTTTAGATGAGCTGCCAAAAGGCATAATCACATTTGCAAAATCTGAACCACAGGAAGCAGGTGATTTTGGAATGCTAACATTATGGCATAAAAAGAATTACCTTGGACTCCTCGGAACTTTTAGTGATGGGTTCGCCTCCGATTTAATGGATGCGGGCGTGGGTACTCTTCACTATGATAAAAAAAGTAAATAATTTTGTTTGTATATTTAGTAGTTATTTGTTTGTATTTTTATTTAAAAGGAGAAAGAGTTAAAGGTAATAGAAAAATTATTTTTTTAGTAAAGTAGGAAGTCATGGAAAATAAGAATCCTGAACGTGAAGTATTTCGTTCGGTGATACCGCATATCTTCGAGTTGATGGCAAAAGAAAAACCCTATAAACTGAAGCTACATTCTGATAATCAAGTTAATTTCAACTATAAACTATCAAAAATTCCTAGATAAAATATTTAAATAAATTTTAAATACTCAAGAAAAAAGTCTACCTTAATTGGTAGACTTTTTCTTATATATATTTCTTTTTTAGGAGCATTTAAAAATAAATCTTCTTCTATCTCTTTATTTTCAATAAAGTTTATAGGTTCAACTCTTATTCCCACTCTGTAATCGTTATTTTTCATAACCTTAATAAAATTAGGGGTTCAATATCATTTTTATTAAGAAAAATATAAAATAATCACATTTCAATCACATTTAGTTTTGATTAATTGCTTTTTCAAAAATTTCTATAGTTTCATCGCTCATTTTTTTAGTCACATGTGCATAGGTGTCCATAGTGGTAGAATACTTATAATGACCTAATCTTTCTTGTACATCTTTCATATTTGCACCATTTTCAATCAACATAGTAGCATGAGTATGTCTTAACATATGAAAATTAAATTTTATTCCATATTTCTTTTTTAAAGCTGTTCCATTTGATTTTATTGAATTAGGCTTTATCCATCTACCATCACTATAAGTACATACAAAGTTTGATTGAATATAGAATTTACCTCTTTTAAATTTTTGCTCTATCTGCTCAACTCTCCATTTTTTTAATTCTAAAATAAGAGTCTTTCCTATATTAATAGTTCGTATTGAACTTTGAGTTTTTGGAGAAGATAACTTCACTTCACTACCAAGAGTAACTGCATTTTTATTTACTGTTATTATCCCTTTGTTTAAGTCTATATTATCCCATTCAAGAGCTATTATCTCTCCTAATCTCATTCCAGTATGTAGACCAACAGTATAAATAATATTAAATTTTGTGTTTTTCCACAATTTTGTTAATTTATTTAAATTATCCATAGTGATGCTTTTTTCTGTATTGCTAACATCCTCTATTTTTGGCATTTTTAAATGTTCCGCAGGATTTTTCTTCAAAAATTCACTGGGAAAGACAGAATATCTAAATATTAATTTAATATAAGTAAATATGCTAGAAATATACTTCTTTTTATACCCTTCTTTTACTTTATTATTTATTATTTCATTAATTATAGCAGGACTGATCTCTCTTAATTTATAATTTTTTAATACTGGACGTATATGCTTTTCAATTAAAAATAATTTGTTACGAACAGTAGATTCTTTCAAATTTACTTCCATATAATTTTTGATAAAATAATCTAAATAATCATTAAAAGAAATGTCAGAAACTATTTTAAAAGTTCCTGACTCCTCAATCTCTTGTTTAAATTGTCTATATTTCTGTTCTGCTGCTCTTTTGGTTTTAAAACCTGTTCTCCTAATTTGTTTTCTCTTACCATTTTCTCTGGGAGCATCTAAAACAAAATACCAAGTACCTCTAATTTGATCTTTTTTTATGTGCACTATTCCCCTCCTTCCTTTTAATAAACGTATTTAATGTATATTCACTAACTTTTAAGCAACCTAAACCTTTAATAGATGGTAAGTCTCCCGTATCTAACATTTCTCTCAATTTAGAATCTTGAATTTTTAACCTTTCTCTAACTTCCTTAAATGATAACAATCTATCTGGATATACTTGTTTTAATCGTTCCTCTAACATCTGTCCAATATTTTCTAATAACATCTCATTTTCCAATCTAATCAACCTCCTAAAACCTACCATTACTATTAAATTTTGTATTTAATACTACCCCTTCACCAACTTCAAATTATTTTTATTTTCCCATTCTTTTTCTTTATCTTTAACAGCCTGTTTCATATCTTTTAAATAGATCGCTAAGGCATCTATATCAGCCTTTAAAGAATTTAATTCATTCCCATCTTCTACTTTAGTAATCCTAGTTTTCATCTTTTCTAATTTTTTATAATTTACATAACTTTTAGTTTTCTTTTCAAATTCGATTGCTATCTGATCTCTTACAGGAGCTAATAACTCTTTTATAGTTTCAGCTTTTTTTATTCCTCCGTCAATTATCTTTTCTCTGGCATCTGCTGTAACATCTTTATGAGTCAAAAATCTAACTGACTGGTTAGAGAGTGATGCAATAAAGTCTTTTTTATCACTAAATTCTTGAAACAAGATAAATCTTTTATTGAATTCAGATATATTATCTTTAGTTAATCCATTAGCTTGATACCACTTCATAAAATCACCAGACTTTTTAAATTTTAAAGAGATCTGATGAAGAGTTATACATATATCATAGAGAGATTCAGATATTCCCATAAACCTTTTTCTTAATTTCTGTTCACTATTTTTTATAAACTCAATATCTTCTTTTTCAATTTCGCAACTTCCGAAATCAAAATTCGAAACATATATTTCTTTTTTTACTGCTTTTTGAAGTTCTCCAAAGACATCCAATTACATCACCCCCTTTACGATTTTTGCAAAGATTTGCTTTATCTCATTATATTGTTTACTCTTAGTTTCCATAATTGTTTTTGATTTTCTTGTAAGGTGCATAATTTTTATAGTTTGATAAATTGGATCAGTGATAACTGCTCCTACACTCTCTAGGCTCTCTTTTAATTTACTTAGGTGTTCTTGCTCCATCTTACTCCTGCCAACTCGATTAGGGACAATTAGAGCTACTTTGTCTACTCCTACCTCTTCAATAAGGTTGACCATTCCCTTAGTAGTTACATTATCAAGGTAAGTAGGTATAACCACTTTGTCACTCACTTCAAGGAAAATATTATCTAATTTCAATACTGGTGATCCATCTATTAAAATATAATCATATTGATTTTTAAAAACTTCTATTACATCCAGGAATCTAGTTTCAAAAGTTCTCTTTATCCCAGTATTTGTAAGAGGGACATAGAACAATCCCTTTCTTAGTCTGATTAGATCTGAACCTTTCCCATCAATGTACCCTTGGAGTCCATCACCATAGCCTGATTTAGCCCCTGCCATCTGCATGATATTGTTTTGTGAATCAGATGTAAGGATCAATACTTTATTTTTCTTATCATCACTTGTTTTTGATAATGTAGATAAGATGTGAGCAGTCCAGAAGCATAATAGTGACTTACCCACTCCTCCCTTATTATTTTTAAATAAAATTACTTTAGCCATTAGACAATCACCTTATGCCCTGTTATTCCTCTTTTTCTTTTGATCTCTGATTTGATTTGCTTGGTTTGTCTATTTGTCAGAACATATTCACTTTTTAAAATAAAGTTTAGATCCTCTAAACTCATTGCTATAATTTCTTTATGATTTGGTCTTAATTTTTCATTTTTCATTTTCCTACTCCTCCTAAATTAACTCATTTTACTTATTTGAATTTTTATATGTTCAATAACTGTTTCCAGTTGAGATTTTCTGATGTTTAATTCTATTATGTTTTTGTCTGCTTCTTCTTTTAAATTTTGACTTATCCATGACCTATCATCTTGGACAATAGGAATTAACATATTTCTATAATCAACTATAATTTTTATGTCATCTTTTAACGTTCTTTTAATTTTTTTAAGAACCCTATATTAATTTAAAACCTAATAACTCCATTCCACTTCTTCCTCTAGTAAATAGGCATCCATTGCCTCACTCTCTATTTCATCTATCGTAGTTGCTGTTTTATCTCTAAAAGTTAATGTTTTTAGTTGTGGGATAATATTTCTATAAAAATTATCCCAATCTTTTATTTTGCCTTTTATTTTTATTTCCATCTTACCCCCTAAATTAAATACAAATAATCAACTTGTGGTATAATCTAGTAGAACCATTTAGCGGTGGTTCGACTTTGTAGGAACACTCCTAATTTCTTCTATTTTCTTTGGTCGGATAAATTTTAGCTTTTAAGTGTTCCTCTTTTTTATTTGGTTTATAATTTTTTATTGCCCAGAATAATGTAGTTTCTGTGATCCCTAGAGCATTGCAATACATCTCTATCTCATATTCCTTTAATCCCTTCCTAAGTTCTACAATTGTTATGTTAAATCGTTTTCTTAGCTCTGTGATTAAATTATAAGGTGTCATAATCTTATCCATCAATTCCCCCTGTGAAGTTTGTTGTATCTATTACACAATATTCTTTCTAACTCGATATTAACTATGTTTTCATCACTTTTACTCAGATTATTATATTCTTCATATCCAAATGATTTAGCTATTTGGTTACATAGGTCATTAATTTCATCTTGGAAGGTGATTTCTAGCATATGAGCTAACTTATCAGCTTTAGTAACTGTTTTTGGATCTACTGACTGTACAATCAGATAATCTTTATCCCTTAGGATAGCCACCAAGACTTGAGGGGTCATAGGTTTATTTTTAAGTTTCATAAGGCTAATAGCTTTTTTTACATCATCGATACTTTCATTTGAATGCTCTTTGATGTTTTTTAAGGTATTAGGATTTATATTTTTCATATTCCCTTCTGAAAGTAGTTCTTTTAGGTTTTTAAAAAAAGTTTCATCAGAGGCGGTAGCAGATTTTGCTTCTTCTATGCTACTGCTTTTTTCTTTTCTTGGTATTCCTTTCTTGGTATTCTTTGTTAACCCATTTTTTAGTTGGGAGTCACCTTTTTTTAAGATGGGGGTAGACTTATTTTTAGCCAGTGGTGTCGGAGTATTATTGTTAAATAATTGTTTAGCCTCTTTACTCAGCCTTAGAACAGAAAATACTCCTACAGTTGTAAATTCACTCTCAGCTATTTCACTCCCTCTGACTATGTGAGACTTGCTCTCTAGTAACCCTTTCTTAGACATATTATGTATTCTATTTTTAAGTGCCTTAACGTCTTTATATAGCAATGGGAAATCCTGCTGAATAGTCTCGTAATTTACCCAATGATAAGTTTTACTTTCTATAACTATTTCTATTGATTTTTCTGATAAAGTAAAATCTGCAATTCTTCTAATTAAAATTAGATCTTCCAAACTTAACTTATATTTTTCTTTCATTTCTAAAGCGACATCTTGCCTAAAATTGAATATATAATCTCTCATAACTTCCCTCTCTTTTTCTTCAAATTTTCTTGGATCATCTTTTTTTCAATAGTTGAATTTTCATCTCTAATTTTCTCTCTGCAACAAACTGCATATTCCAAGAGCCAAGCTCTCACCTCGTCATCTAAAGTTTCATACTGAACCTCTAAGGCATCTATCTGCTCTCTTTTTTCAAAGAAAACTTCATTGAATTCTTCTGTTTTTTCATCTAACTTTTTTAATTCTCTTTTCATTTCCTTTAGATTATCTAGCTTAAGAATAATTTTTCTTTCTTTTGAAAATGATCTCTGCATATCTTTATTCCATTTGTTTAAATTAAAACTCTTTTTTCTCCTTTCATCATCCAAATCATCTATTACCTTTGCATGTCTCAGATGCTCTTCAAATGTTTCAATTCTTACCTGCATATTCATGCTTCTTTCTAGCTCTAAGGATAGAGCTGAATCCGGTCTTGCCATATTTAACCTCCCTAAAATTTCAGAATTATTTCTTAAACAAAATACTATAATTTAATCAAAAACTTAATTAAAAGAATTAGTATTGTTCCAACAGAGATAGTAAAGCTAATTCTTAATATTAGACCTATAAAACTAGCTATTAATAGCAATCTTTCTTCAGATTTTTTAGCTTTTCTATAGTCATCAATAGTTTTTTCTATAGATTTATTAGACTCTTCTTTTATCATCTTTCCCTCCTATAACTTGAATTTTTTTATTTCTTTTTCTTCTCTTTTACTTGCATCTCTAACTGAGTTAATATGTTTTTGGTAACTGACATATCAAGGTCTAGTGCTACTAATTCTTCTAAATGTTTTATATGCCTGTCTTGCGCTCTTATCAGCGGCATCATAATTAGTACTCCTAATAAGAGACCTATAGATAAAGTAAGTCCTTCACTATTCTTAAAAATCGTAATCCCCTCCTAATTAAATAAATTTCCTATTTTAAATAGTAACCTATTTAAAATACCACTCCATTTCCGTTACTTTTCTAAAAGTTTCATTTTAACTTATTTTTTAAAAGAGTTAAAAAGTCTTGATCATTTTTTCTTATCTTTCTATAAAAGCTTTGTTTACTTACTCCTAAAAGGTTATATAGTTCTCCCATAGTTAAACCTTTCGAGTAGACTAAGCTTTTTATTTCTAAAAGTTTCATCACATCACCTCCGTTACTTTTGTATCTTTTTAAAAGTATACAACATGGCGTTACTTTTGTAAACAGTTTTTTTAGAAAGTGTTACTTTTGTATCATTTTGTATAGTATTATATTAAGTAAGACAGTAAATAAAAGGAGTAAAATTATGTCATATGAAGTTAATTATGAAAATAGAATGAAATTAGCAAGATTACTCAAAGATGCGAGAGAAAAAAAAGAGTTAAAAGTTAATCAGCTTTCTGTTAAAGCAGACATAAACAAATCTCTTATTTCTAGAATTGAAAAAGGACAATTATTAAAAATAAACCCTTTTTTAATAAAAAAATTAGCATCTGCTTTAAAAATAGATTTTAAAGAGTTATACAAAATAGTAGGGTATTTAGATGATAATGATTTCGGGACTTCCGAAACTACTTTAAAAGAAAAGTCTAATATCGAAGTAATAGAAGGTGAATATATACAAGTTCCGATTTATGATTCTGTTTCAGCCGGAATTGGAAGAACTCCTGATCCAGAACCTAGCGATTACCTTTCTTTACCATTAATGATGGGAAAAGGTTGTGTAGGTATCACCGTTGATGGAGATTCTATGGAAACAACAATAAATAATGGTTCTGTAGTTCTTATCAAAAAAGATGTAGAAGTAGGGCAGAACGATATAGGCGTGTTCCTCTATGGTGATGAAGCATTAGTAAAAAGATATAAGTGTATTGAAGATAGATGTTATTTAATTTCCGATAATAAAGATTATCCAGATAGAGAAATTAGAGAAGATGATGATTTCAAAGTTTGCGGTAAAGTAGTTTGGATTTTGAATAAGGCATAGAAAAAGTTTTAGGGGGAGAGAACCAGTGATATATAAAGATATTGTAGAAGAATCAATTGAAAAATTAAAAATTTTAGAAACGTTTAAGGATAGAATAAATATACTAGAAAAAATGCTCTTAGAGTATAACCAGTTGCAAAATAGTAGTTGGAACGAAGTTCCTGTTAGTGGCGGTTTCGCTGGGAATGGTATACAAAAAACACTACAAATTAAATTGGCTTCTGTACAACTCTTTACTAGTATGACATTTAACACAATGGAGAATTATAATTTTTTGATAAAATTGACAAATTACACCTTTTCTAAAGGCGAAAATTTTTGTGATGATATAAATGAATTAATAAATGTTTTTCAGGAATATATGAATGACTTAGATATTTATCTAAATTCAAGTAAGAACCATTTAAAAATACCAAAATTTTTACAGTCTATTAGAAAACTTATAAATTCATATAGAGGAATCATTAATGAAATAAAAAGAATTGAGAAATACGGTACTATTTTAGAAAATCAAAATTATAATAATGGAGAGATTTTAGAACTACAGTTTTGTAACGGTGTTAATAGTCATAAAGAGATTCTATATTTATTGACTGTCATTCCTGATCTATATAAGAGAGGTCTTGATTTATTTCAGTTAGATGAAAAGGAATTTCCTTTGGAAATCATCAAAATTGAATCAGGAACTTTTTTTAGTAAATTAGCTGGGCATCCTGTGATTATAGGATTAATAAGTTCTGCTCTAACCTTTAGTGCTAATGAAATATATAATCACTATTCTCCTACAACTAAAGTAAAAAGAGAGAAAGAAGTTTTGGAAGTTATTGGCGAAAAGCTAGATATAATAGAAAAAATGGAAGGTCTAGGAATGGATACAACTAATATGAAAGAGGATGTTCAAATTTATACAGCGAAGCTTTATAAAGATACTAAAAGAATTTCTAAATTAAGCACTAAAATGAAAGTAAATAATGAAGTTTTTCAAATAGAAAAAGGTAGTGAATTGTTATTCCTTAAAGATCAAGAAGACTTTATTCAAACTTTATCACTTCCAAGCTTAGAGGATATGGAAGAAGGAACAGAGAAATATACAAGTATTTAAAAAAATTTGGAGTATAAAGCTTAGAGGTGAGTTATATGGATAAAATTTATTGGATATTTAGAATAATTTTATATTATACTGTTTATCAAAATATGGAAGTATTCGGTAATTCAATCGATTTTATAATAACCATGGTAATTATATATTATATGCCTAATATGGGTTTTAAGTTTATGGGTTTAATAATGGATGAAATTGATAGTTGGACTAAGTAAAAAAATTAATAATAGAATATATATTAGTATGGAGGAAGAATAGAAACATGAAAATGAAAAAAATTTTTGATATTATTAATGATATCGATATAAATGATTTAATTATCCCAGTAACTAGTCAACAAGGAATACAGATTGTAACTATATCAGAAGAGTTTAGAAGAACTGTTAAAAGAATCCTAGAAATAGAATCTTTTAAAAAACATGAAAAAATATTAAAAGATGCTTTTTTTAATGATAATTTTGTGACATATAAATACGACTCAAAAATACAAAAAGCATCAAGTATTCTCAACCAAATAGCATTAAGTTCTAGAATGTATGCAGAAAATTTTGGTGAATTATACCCTAAATCTGATGAACATACCATCTCAATAAAATTACCAACTCCAAGTTCTTTTGATGATTTATCAAAAGTATATAAATCTTTAGATACTGCAATATCTCAAGTGATTTTCCATGATGAAATTGTAGGAAGTAAGATTGAAATTAAAAATTTTGACAATGGATCATTTTGGACAGATATTAGTTTGGGTTGCATGGTAGCAGTTCATGTGGTCGGAAGTGTTGTTTGGGCATCAGGTTTTATAAATAATCAAAAAATAAAGCTGAAACTACACGAACAAGAGGTCGAAAGAATTCAACTTTCTAACGACCATTTAAAAATAGTTAAAGATGCTCATAAGAAGTTAATTAAGCAATATATAGAAATGGAAGCTAAAGCAATCCAAGATAAACATTTTACTTCAAATGATTCTGAACATTTAGAAAGAATAAAAAACTCGATCAAAGAATTTAGTACTCTTATTGAAAAAGGTACCGAAGTTCATCCAGCATTAGAGGTTGCTAAAGAAATCAAAACAGAATATCCTGATTTTAAAAAATTAAGTTTTATTCAATCGAAAATACCTCAAATTGAGAATAAAGCAAAGGATCAAACAGAGGATCAAGAAGAGACTCCATCATTTACATTTGTATAATTTAATAGCTATAAAAAATAAAATTTAAATAGATTAATAAAGGGGGAGAAAATACAATGGCATTTTTTGGAAAACCTAAAACAGAAGAGGAAAAAAATAAAAAAGAAGAAAAAAAACTTTATGAAGAAGTAGGGAAATATTTATTAGATGGGGAGACAATAGAAAAAACATTTGGAATAATAGATAAAGCATATCTTACAAATAAAAGAGTCATCTTCAAAGATAAAAATTTATCTTTCTCAGATAAGACATTAGAAGAAATGGTCTTTATACCGATTAAAAATATCGACTCTATTTCAATTGTTAAAACTTCGGGAATTATTGCACCTCATTCAGTAGTAATCAAATGCAAAGGATCTAGTAACTCTATGCGTTTTGGGAAGGAAGATTCTACTGTTATTGACTTTGTAAAGGCAATTAGTAGAGTAACAGTTTAAAAAAATTATTCAAAGAAAATATTTTAGGAGATAAAATGAATAAAAAAATTAGAGAGCATAAGCTTCAATTGCTTGAAAAAAGATTAAATTATGAAGAAAATAGAAGAAACAATCTATACACTAGGCTAACCCTTCCGATAACTTTATCTACTCTAATTTTAGGAGGTTTTGGTTATGTTTTTAATAATTTATATAGGATTTCTCATATTTTAATTTCAAAAAAAAATGTACTTTTTTTTCTAGTTTTTATTTTAATTTTTGTTTCAATTTTACTTGTCGCATTAGGGGCATTTTATTTAATAAAATCTCTATTTGGCTATAAATATGAGTATCTGCCATTGCCATCAAATCATATAAAAGATATAGATAATGCTGTAAACTACTATGACCATGAACATTATAAAGATTGGGAAAAAAATAAAATAAAAATAAATATATACGAAGACATTGATAATCTTCATATTAAAAATGCAATATTTATTGGAGATATTAATACAAAGGAAAATGATAGAAGAGTAACTAATATATATAAAAGCATCAAAAACCTAACAATTTCAGGGCTAATTCTGTTAATTGTAATAATTTTTATTAAATACGAAGGAGGAGAAATGAGCGATAAAGAGAATAAACCAAAACCAATTCCACCAAAACCAATTCCATCAAGTACTGTCTCTCTTATGGAAAACTATGACCTAGGAACTGATGGTATTACTTTCGAAGATTTAAGTATTGGGTTCGAAACAATTAACACAAATCTAGAAGATAATAATAAGAATGATAAATAATTATATCTAGATACAATGTTGTAGGAATCAAGAGTCAAAAATTATTTTGGCTCTTTTTTTTACAAGTTGAATTTTTCTTAAAAAAAGGTTAATATAATTAAAGAACAACTAGTAAATAGTAAGGGAATTAAAGATAAATATAAAACGAGTGAAAAAATAGGAGGAAACAAAAATAATGATTGAAAAAATTAAAACTACACTTTCTACAAATGATTATATTATTGTAATTGACACTAGTTCATATCTAGATTTATATAGATATTCCCCGATAGTTAAAGACACTTTTCTAGATGCAATTGAAAAAATTAAAGATAAAGTTTCCATTCCTAAGGTCGTAGAATATGAATTTTTTAAAAATTATAAAGATGTTATGAAGGATTTTAAACCAACATTTATTTTTAAAGAGCTAGAAAAAATAAACGACAAATATTCTGAAAATATTATAAAAAAATTAAAAGTTTTAAAAGATTTTGAATTTCCTAATATAGAAAAAACAATAGAAGAAATAAATGACAAAATTGAGCAGATGGAAAAAATATTGGAAGATTATCAAGAAGATCATGAAATCATTGAAACAATCAAAGAAGATTCAAATGAAAATGATAAAGTTATTCAATTAATAAATTCTTTGAAGGCACAAGGAAAAGTATTAAATGGTTTTCCTATTGAAAAAATATATCAAATATGTGCCGAAGGAAAGAATCGGTATAAAAATAAAATAGCTCCAGGATATGGGGATACAAAGGGAAAAGAAGGAATTGCGTTATACAGTGATTTAATTATCTGGTTTGAAATAATAGAGTTAGCAAAAGAACAAAATAAAGACATTATTTTTGTTACAAGTGATTTTAAAGAATGGAATCAAGTTAGCGACACAAGTGTTTTTCCTAAAGAAATGGAAAAAGAATTTAAGAGAAAAGCAAATAAAAATATTATAGGTACAAATTTTAGGTCATTTATAGATGCAGTTATGCAAAATTATGGTATAAGAAAACCAGAAGCAATAGAAAAAATTCTTGAATTTACTTCTAAAAAATATTTAAATTGTTTAACAGAAGATAAAATAATAGAAGACGGAATAATAGATGCTTATCATGAGGACATCGTTTATAGTGGAATTGCCTCAGTTAACAATGAAATATTTTTTAGAGATAGTGGAGAGTATTTTAATTTTTCAGATGAAGATCCCGAAGTAATTATTTTAAATAAAAAAATAGAAGAATGTTTAGAAAATGAAATTATATACTTATTTGAATTTGAAATTATTGCTAAAGGAATTTCGGAAGATATTGTTTTTATAGAAAGTATTGGTGAAAGTTTTGATAGAGGGGATTATAGATCCTATATTCTGAAGAGCAAAGGAGAAGCTAAACTTACACAAACAATAGAGAATTTTAACGAAGAAAATTTATATGATCATTCAAATTCTACAATAAATGTAGAATTTGAGATTTTCCAAGAAGAATATAGCTATGATCAATCTGAGTTATGTGTGGAATGTCAACAAGAAGTTGGAGGTTATCAGAATAGCTCAGGAGAACCTATTTGTCAGAGATGTATGGATGATACAACTACTGGATTTTGTTGTGCTGGCTGTGGTCTGAAGTTTCCTCATGAAGAAGATACAGGCGGATTTTGCAGGGCATGTGCTGATGAAATGTAGCAAGTAAATAAAAAAAGGTAGTTTCCACTACCTTTTTTTATTTACTTCTTAACTTTTCCCTAACTCCATGTGTATAATATAATTGACTGAAGAATTAGAAAATTATCACACTGGAGGAAATTATGGATAAGAAAAAAAATGAAAAATTAGAAAAAGTTATTTCAGAATTAAAAAATCACATGAATAATAATCTACATGGAGAAATGACCGTAGTTCTTAAGGATGGTTATCCAATAAGAACAAAAACATTCACAGATAATAAAATATAAAAGTTATAACAATTAAATAATGCAAATTGTGAGATTCGTACAATTTGAAATTTTGGAAAGATAGATCTGTAAGACCTGCCACTGGAAAGAGCAATTATTTGCTACTGAGAAAGAGCAGCTTACACATAGAGACATCTTTTGACTATGCCATCAGTAAGACTGAAGCATAAGAATAGGCTATATTAGCCTGTTTTTATGCTTCTTTTTTTTTGAAAAAATAAGGGAGGAATTATGACTGAGAGTATCTTAAAAAAATATATTAAATTAAAAAACCAAGCCACTGCATTAAAAAGGTGTGCTTCCCTTGATCCCGAAACAATGAAAGGGATTAAATATGATCCTATCATAGCTGGAAAGAGTTCTGCTAAATTTATACAAGGGAATGAAGCAATCGAGCTTGTAACCCTCAAGAAAGAAGAACTACTTATAAAGGCAAAGAGGGCTGAGGAAATTGCAGATAATATATATAACACCGTCCTTGAATTAAAGAATGAGAAAAATGGAGAAGAGTTATTCAATGTTATTGATCTCAGATATTTTCAAAATAAGAAGTTTGAGGAAATAAAAACAGCAATGCCAGAGATAGAAATGTCTACCATTTACCGTAGAAGAAAACAAGCTCTAAGGATACTTGAGGATATGTACCTATTGTCAGTCTATATGGCGATATAAAGCTACAAATAAAATTGACAGTAAATTGACAGTAAATTGATAGTAAAAGGGCTAAAATTATATGTTATAATTATAGTGGGTTAAATAGGTACACTTATTTAGACCTCACATAAAATAATATTTGATGCTTGGACTCGATCCAGCATCTAGCCCTTAGGGGCTTTTTTTATTTCCTTTAATTTATACTGGAATATATTTTATTTTAACTATCAATTTTACATTTTTAAGCAGATGTTAAACTGGTGTTTAGGATTAAGTATAGCCCTTTAAAATAAATGGATTTAAGAGAGTGGCGAGTTATACAGACTATGAGATATGTAAAACTCAAAGAGGAAAAGGGAGGAGAAAAGAGGTGATGAAATGAATGCAGTAGATCCAATAAGAGATTATGAAAAAATAAACGAGTTTGAAGAGAAAATGAGAATGATAGGAGAAAGAGAGCATATTTTATTTTTACTTGGTATTTATACTGGATTGAGAATATCAGATCTCTTAAAGTTAAAAGTTTCAGATGTAAAAAATAGAAGTCATTTTGTTTTAAAAGAACAGAAAACTAAAAAACTAAAAAAAGTATTTATCAATAGGTACTTAAAGACAGAGTTAAAAAAATATATTATTGGTAAGAGTAGTAATAATTTTTTAGTTCAGAGTAGAGAGGGACAAAACAAACCTCTATCAAGACAGAGAATATGGCAAGTGTTAAAGAAAGTATCACTAGAGATAGGACTAGATAGTATAGGTTGTCATACTCTTAGGAAAACATTTGGTTATCACTATTACAATAAAACAAAAGATGTTGTATTTTTACAGGAGTTATATAACCACTCAAGCCCTGCTATTACACTTAGGTATATTGGAACCAGTCAGGATTTAAAAGATAAAGCAATTAACAATATGGACTTTAGGAGACGGTAATGATTAAAGTTAAATGTGATTATTGTGGGAAGAAAAATGGATATGGAGAAGAATGTTCCTGTGATGGGAAGAAGGAAGCAAGGGCAAAACAACAGAAATACTATAATAAAAATATTAGGAATAAAAATAGTGAGAAATTTTATTCTTCAACCAGATGGCGAAAGACTAGAGAACAATGTAAATTAAGATACTATGGATTAGATCTATATGAGTTATACAAGTATGGGAATATATCTCATGGATCACTGTCGCACCATATCATAGAGATCACAGAAGATCCCGAAAGAATATATGATATTGATAACCTCCTATATTTAAGCGAATCTAACCATAATGAGGTACATAGTGCTTACAATGAGAGTCTAAAGACTAAAAAAAAGATGCAAGATTTTCTTTTTAGTATCATGAAGAGATTTGAAGAAAATCATTAACCCCCCTACCCCCTGAAAATATTGGGATAGGGGCTCGTCATCGCTACCTAAGTCTTAATTTAAAAAATCCCCGAAAATGAAATGTTTTAAAAAGCTAAATCAGAAATGAGGTGATAAAATGGGAGGAAGACCAGCCAAGAGTGTTGGCTTATTAAGTTCCAATATAAGTACAGAAGAATACAGGGCAAGGAAAGATGCAGAGGAAAAATTAAAGGGTAGAAATGATAAAATAAAACCTCTAAAATATTTAAATAAAAATGCCAAGAAAATATTTAAGACTATAGTAACTGAATTAAAAGAGAGTGACATACTCTGTAATTTAGATATCTATATCTTATCTAGTTGTGCAGTTGCTCTGGATAGAATCCAATCAGCAGAAGAACTATTAGAAGAAAATATTTTAAATAAAGAGGCTAGAATAGTTCAAGATACATATATGAGGCAGTTCTTTAGATTATGCAATGAATTATGCCTGAGTCCACAGAGTAGGAGTAAATTAGCTAATGCAGCATACCAGTCAATGCAAGAAGATAATGACCCTGTATTGGAGGCATTACGAGGTGATGACTGATGATCTTACTGGATAGAGCATTAAAATATTGTGATGATGTTATCAGTGGTGAAGAAGTTACTACTTGGGAAGTAAAAAGACAGTGTGAAATATTTTTAGAAGATTATAGAATCAACCAACATAAAAAAGATTTTAAATATTATGCTGATGAAAATAAACTGAAAAAAATAAATAACCTGCTGAAACTTTTTAATTATGCAACTGGTTTTGTTGCAGGAAAACAGGTACTTGAACATCTAGTAAATTTTCAATGTTTTTTACTATGTGGAGTATTTTTATTTAGGTATAAAGATAAGCCCTATAAGTTTAAAAATAATGATATAACACTTTTTATAAGTCGTAAAAATGCCAAGACTAACTTAGTAGCAATAATATTTATACTGCTAATGCTCACAGAGCAACAACATTCTGAATTTTATAGTATATGCCTAACTAAAGAGTTAGCATCTGAGTTAAGAAAAGGAATGGTACAGCTATTAGAAGCCAGCCCATACATCAATAAATATTTTTCAATCAGTAAAACTTTTACAGGAAAAATAGAGTGTAAGATCACTAAAAATTTCTTTCAACCTAGAACTGCTGAAAGTGGAAAAAACAACTCAATTCGACCCTGTGCCTTTGTTTCTGATGAACATGGGAACTTTCAAGAAGCTAGTAACTTCAATGCCATGAAAGGTGGACAAAAAAACGTTTTAAATCCATTGGTATTTAGAACTACAACTGCATATGAAATATTTGCTTCTATAATGGAAACAGATATTGACTATATCAGAGGGGTTTTTAATGGTGGTATCGAAGATGATAACCAATTTGCGTTGCTATATTATGCAGAAGAAAAACATCTGTGGGATGATATAGGAATGTATCAATCAAATCCATTAAGGATTGAGGAAAACTATGAGATTATAAGAAAAAACAGGAAAACAGCTAGTTTGAAGCCAACTGTAAGAAATGAATATATCACTAAAGATATGAATAATTTTTTACAAAATAGTAGTTCTGAAAATTACCTTGATATTAAATTATGGAAAAAAGGTGAAGTGGAAAAAATAGAGTTAGAAGGTAAAAATGTAGTTGTGGCTATTGATTGCTCACTAACTACTGACCTAACAGCCATGAATATCATCTATAAAGAAGATGATAAATACTATTTAAAGGCTCATGCTTTTTTACCTGAAGGTAGCTTACCAAACAGGATGGAAAAAATAGATTATAGAGAAATGGCAAGGTTAGGTTATTGTACAATTGTAGAAGGTAATTATATCGACTATAATTTATTAGAAAATGAAATAAGAAAAATAGAAGATAAGTATGGATGTAATATACTTCTTATTTGTAGTGATCCTTACAACTTCATACAGAATTTACAGAATTTAAGCAATGATTATGAGGTAGAGGTAGTCAAACAGACCTATACTGAGTTATCAGCCCCTACAAAAGCATTTAGAAATGATGTCTATGGTGGAAAAGTAATTTATCAAAGGAATAAACTTTTGGACTGGTGTATGAGTAATGCCAAAGCAAAAGCAAGACATATGACAGGGGATATAATGTTAGAAAAAGTAAATAAAAATAAAACAAGAATAGATTTAGCGGTTGCAACCATATTTGGTTATAGTCAGCTATACATAAATGAAGACGAATATGATGCTATCGAAGCATTAGATAGTCAAGATTGGTAGGTGATGATAATTTTTAAAAAAATAAAAAATAAAATAAAAGTAATATTAGAAAAGATTATCTTAAATGAATTATTCATAATTGAAAGTCTTTTTTTTATTGGAATTTTTATCATAATTGCCACTAATTTTTGGATTAATAAATATTTAGGATTATACACAATAGCCTTATTTTTTATAAGTTTAAGCATATTTCTATTTCTATTTAGAAAGCGAGGTGATAAAAAGTGATATTTGATCGTTTAGAAAAAAGAGAAGAAGTATCAGTCAATGATTGGAAGGAAAACTTTAGTTTTGAAAAAGGTTTTGATATTACTCCCTATGGTGAAATGAAAGAATCAACCTATTTTAGTTGCATTAAGATAATATCTGAATCAATAGCTAAATGTAGTTTACAGCTGAAAAAAACAACCGATAAAGGAGTATTTATAGAAAAAAAACATTATTTATTTGATAAATTAAGACTCAGACCAAACCCTTATATGTCTGCTATTGATTGTTACAAGGCTTTTGTAGGGATAGCAAAACATTATGGGATGGCAGGTCTTTATATCAATAGACTTATAAATGGAAAAATTGAAGGTTTGTATCCAGTAAAAATAAATCAAGTTACCATAGATGATATTGGTTTTTTAGAAAATGATAGAGTAACTAGCATTTTATATAGCTATACCCTTGCAGGTACTAATATTCAAAATGATTGTTTTGATCGTGATTTGATTATATTAAGAGATTTTACCCTAGATGGAATACAAGCTAAGGCGATTAGGTCTATAACTCGTGAGAGCTTAGACAGTAGCCTTAAATCACAAAATTATTTGAATAAATTATTTAGTAATGGACTTACAAATAAAATTGCAGTTCAAGTAACATCTCAAGTTAAAGATGAAAAAGAACTAAAAAAAATTCAAAGTAAATTTGATCGTATTTATTCAAGTAATGGAAAAATATTTACTGTTCCTGCTGGATATCAAGTCCAACCTCTTAATCTAACATTGGCAGATGCTCAGTTTGCAGAACTGAGAAAGTTATCTAAGGAAGAGATAGCAATGACTTTTAATGTTCCCTTATCAAAATTAGGATGGGTTAAAGAAAATGCCAAAAGTGAAGAGCAAGATAATTTACAGTTTTTACAGGATTGTTTACAGGTAATATTCCAAGCTATTGAGCAAGAAATGGACTGGAAATTATTAAGTGAAAAAGAGAGATCTCAAGGCTATAAAATAAGGTTTAATACTAATGTCATGCTCAGGTTATCAGCTAAAAACCAAGCAGATATAATCAATAGTTATGTTCAAAATGGTGTTTATGATTTAGATAAAGCTAGGGAGATCCTCGGAATTGAAAAATTAGGTGGAGATCCAATCATTACATTACCTTCTGGACAAGTTTTGCTTAGTGATTTAATAGCAGGTAAAACAAGTTATCAAAAGGGGGATAAAAAATGACAACATTAACAATAGTTAAACAGCATATGAGGATTGATTATGATGATGAAGATCCATATATTCAAACTTTGATAGAGACAAGTGAAATATATATTGATTCAATGGCTGGTGAATTGTATAAAGAAGATGAAAAAGCAGTTAAACTAGCGGATTTACTTCAGTTAAAACTAATCAACGATATGTTTACCAATAGGGGATCTGAAATTAGTTCAAACCTTAAAACAGATATAATCACAACTAGTATTTTGGATAAATTATCTAATTACAGCTAATATTCCTATTTCGGAAGTTCCGAAATCCAAAATTATTAGATAGTTTGAAAGGAGGTGAAATATGAAAAAAGATGCCAAAAGAGAGATTAGGACAGCTAATCAATATGAAATCCGAGAAATAAACACAGAAGATAAAAAAAAAGTAGTAATTGAGGGTTATTTTGCAAAATTTAATAATCCCACTGAGCTTTGGGATGGGTTCATTGAAATTATTGCTTCTGGAGCTTTTGATGACACCATTGCAGATGGACATAATATTTTTATGTTATATCATCATGACTGGCACAAGCCACTGGCTTCAACTAAAACTGGTCTATTAGAACTAGAAGTGGATAATGTTGGATTAAAGTTTAAAGCTACTATAAACAGTAACCTATCATATGCTAAAGATGTGATTGAACTAGTAAATGATGGGCTAATTCAAGGGTGTAGTTTTGGTTTTGAATGTTTAGATGAAGATAATATTTACGACAGGGGAACAGATGTTAATACTAGAACACTAAGAAAAGTAAATTTATTTGAAGGCTCTGTATTATGTATCCCAGCATATGATGATACAACAGTTTTTACAAGAGCTAAACAAATTTTAGCAGGTGAAAAAAATAAGCTTCAAGAAGAAAGAGAGTTAGAAGAGTTAAAAGTAGATTTAGAATTATATAAATTAATTTAGGAGAGTGAAAAAATGGGAAAAAAAGTTTTAGAACTAAGACAAGAAATAACAACAAAAACAGGTGAATTAGATAAAAAAATTGAAGCTAGAGATGTAGCAGGTGCAAAACAAATCAAAGCAGAAATTGAAGAGAGTAGAGAACTTTTAAAATTAGCTGAAGAACAGGAGGAGAGAGAACTACAAGTAATGAAAACTAAAAAAAATAAACCAAACCCTAGCGAAACAATTTCAGAAATGAGATCTATTGTTAAATCGGTCATGGGGAAGGAATTATCAACAGAAGAAAGAGCAGTAGTAAAAACAGTTGATAATTCAGCAGTCCTGCCTAAACAATTCATTAATGAATTACAAGAAATAAAAAAAGGTTATGGATCATTGAGAGGTTATTGTGATGTTATCCCTGTAACTAAAAATGAGGGAACTATTCCTGTAGTAGATTTAGATCAAAATGATATGCCTAAAGTTGCAGAAGGGGATAACATTGTAGAAGGTTCGTTAGTAACTACTGAGATGGCATTTAAGTGTGCTAAACACGGTTTACTTCAAACATTAACATCAGAATTAGTTGAAGATGCTGAAATAGAAATAGAAAATATCTGTAAGAAAAACTTTGTAGAAATAGTTACAAGGGTTGAAAATACTAAAATAATTGATATTATTAAGGCTAATGCTACAGATGCTAGTGGTAATGATGGTTATGAAGACCTAGAAACTGCGATGGACACGGCAATTCCACAAATTAAATCTGGTCTTATTACTTTAACAAATGCAAAAGGGTATGCACATTTAAAAAATAAAAAAGATGCAAATGGTAGGAAACTAGGACTTGTAACTGAAATGAATGGTAAATATTACTTTAATGGAAAAGAATTAGTAGTAGCAGATGATTCTTTAGTAGTAGCAGGAGAAGGGAAAACACAAATATTTTATAGTTTAAGCATGAAAGAAGCTGTAAAGATAACACCTAGGAAAGAAGCTACAGTTGCAAAATCTACAGAGGCAGGGTTTTCAAATGATACGGTGAAATTAAGAGTATTAGAAAGAGTAGGAGTTCAAAAAGGTATTGTTAGAAGTATCAAGAAAATTGAATTTTAGAGAAAAGGTAGGGGAAACCTGCCTTTTTTTAATGAGGTGATTTATGACAAATGAATTAAATCAAAGAGTGGAACTATGGGGAATGACCGATGTTGAAAACGAACTTGAAGAAGTAGACAGGGTAGAGAAAAAAATAAAAGACATTTGGTGTAAGATATTACCCAAGCATGGAAAAATATCTAAAATTGGTAGTACAGATCTTGAGGAAGTGAATCTATCCTTGATAATCAGATGTAGAAAGTTATCTGTTAAGAATCCTAGTATTGATATGTTTTTTAAAAAAGAAAATCAAAAGTATCAAGTAATTGACTGGATACCAGACTTTAAAAATAATAGTTTTTTAGACTTTAGTTGTGAGGTTACCTATGAGTAGAAATGATTTTGACGATTTCACTAAAGATCTTTTAGATTTAGCTTCTAATCTTGATAATGGAAAAGAAGTAAAAAAACATTTGAGAAAAGAAGGATCTAAACTTTCTAGGAGACAAAAATCACAGATAAAAAAATTAGTTAAAAAGAAAACTGGTAACCTTTTAAAAGGGGCTAAAAGGGGGAAAGTTTATAAGAATAAAGGTGAATGGACAGTAAGAGCATATAACTCTTCCCCTCATGGTCATTTAATTGACAAAGGGCATAGGATAGTTGGTAAAAATGGAGTGGAAAAAGGCTTTAAAACTGGAGTTCATTTTTTGGAAAAAGCAGAAAAAGATTTTGCAGATGATTACCTTGCAGATACTCAAAATTTTATAGATGATATGCTCGATAACCATAACTTATAAGGGGTGATGTATGAGTTATATAAAAATATTAAACGCAGTAAATAAAAAGTTAAAAACTAAGTTTGATCTCCCTATTTTAAGCTCTGGAGATGTGGAAGAAAAAATAATTCGACCATCATTTATGGTTGAATTAGATAATATGGGATCTAGTGACTTTATGTCTGTATCTCAGGACAAAGAAATGAGTGTTAGAATTCATTATTTTAGTTCTAAGAAAGATAAAAATAAGATTGAAAATCTTAATATGATTGACTCACTAGATGAGTTATTTGTAGAAGATAGCATATTAAAAGTAGAAGAAGGGTTTAATTTAGATATTGATAGTGATATAGACATTGATATAGTAGACAAAGTGTTACAGTATAGCTTTGATATAGAGTTCTCACAACTATATAACAAAGTTGATAATGTAGAAATGATGGGCGAATTAAATATAAAAGGAGTGGATTAGATGGCAGACATTGGTTTACCTAATTTAGAGATAATCTTTAAGGGGTTGGGAACTTCAGCTATCAAAAGAGGTATAAAAGGAACAGCTGTATTAATAATTAAAGATGATACAGATAAGACTTTTGATTTTAAAGAATATAGAAGTGCAGCAGATTTAACAAGTGAGCAACTGGCTTTATATACTGATGAAAATATCCAGTATATAAAAGACTGCTTTATGGGAACACCATTAAAAATCATTATAGCTAGGATGGATAGTACAGATGGAGTTTTAGCAGATTTATTGAGTAAGATAAAGGGAAAAATCCCCAGAAATTGCTGGATATCTATTGCAGATGGGACAACCGCAGAGCAAGACGAACTTGTAAGCTTTGTAAAATCAGAAGTTAAAAACAATAGAAAAAGATATAAAGTATTAGCGTATAAAGGGACTGTTACAGACAATATACATATCTTTAATTTAACTACTGATAAAGTATTTTTTAAAGATGACAGAGGGGAACAAAACGGAAATCAGGCTATATCTTATTTGTTAGGAGTCTATGCAGGATTAACTCTTGATATGAGTGCTATTGCTATTCCATTGCAGTTATTAGAAAGTGTATCAGAAGTTGATGACTTGGGTGCTGCAATAAATAAGGGAGAACTTGTATTGACCAATGATGAGGGTATAGTAAAAATAGCTAGATCTATAAACTCATTAGTTACAACAGGACAAGACGTTACAGATGATATGAAATTTGCAATTATAGTTGAATCTATGGACTTAATGTTCACAGATATTCATGATACTTGGAATAAATTTTATAAAGGCAAATATAAAAATAAGCTCCAAAATCAATTACTTTTAATAAGTGCTATTACTGCTTATTTTGAAGGGTTAGAATCAGACAGTATTTTAGATGAAAATTATGATAATAAAACAGAGATAGATGTAGAAGCTCAAAGGCTTCTTAACTACCCAAAATATGGAAAAGAAATCGTTGATAGTTGGGACGATAAAAAAGCTATGTCTATGACATATGGAACTAATGTAGTTTTTACTGCTGATACAAAAATCTTAAATGCTATGGAGGACTTTAAGTTTAAAATAGCTATGTAAGGAGGTTAGAAATTGAAGAAAAGGGAATTAAAAAAGGGTAAAGGAAAACTTTGGTTAGGTGGAATGCTCATAGGAACAGTAACTAAATCTAAATTTGATAATGAGATTGAATATGAAGAGATAGATGATCCTAACGGATATGGGAAAATTAGAGTTCCTATGGGAAACAAAATTGCTGGATCAGTAACATTTTTAAAAAGAGATTCAGAACTTTTTATGCACAGATTAAGACGTGAACAATTAGGGTTCGAATTTGATGCAATAGTTACAGAAGAAAATCTTGAAACTGGAGATTTTGAAACTGTGAGGTATATTGATTGTACAGTTGATAAAATACCTCTTTCAGATTTTGAGAATAAAAAAATTACACAAGTGGAACTTTCAGTAAGTGCAAGGGCTTATAAAGTAATCGTTTAAAAAATTGAAAGCTCTTAGAAATGATCTGAGAGCTTCATTTTTTTTATAAATGGAGGGAAATTATGAAAAAGAAATTAGAAAGATTAAGTTTAGAACATTTTATAAAAAAAGCTATGGAAATTGAATCTAAAAGAGAAAAATTATTTTTAATTGATACAGGAGATTTTGGGGAATTAGAATTTAAAAGACCAACAACTAAAGAAATGTTGAATTATATAGATGGAACTTCAAACTCAGTTCAAACTGATGGTGAAGACAATGTAATTTCTCAGGATACTGAAGGAATTTTAGACGCGAGTAAGGAATTAGTTTATCAATGCTGTTCTTATATGCAGTCAACCGAACTAAGAGAAAGTTTTGATATTGAAAATCCATTAGATACACCAGTTAAGATTTTTGGGATCAATAAAACAAATGAAATTGCTAGGAAGATAATGGGAAAAGTAAATGGTAATAATTCAATTAAAAAAGCAACTGAAGAAATAAAAAACTAATTGACCAAGATGGCTGGTTTAACACGATAGCCTTCTTGGTAGTTAGAGGACATAAATTAGATGATTTACTCAATGCCAGTTATTTAGAAAAAGTTTTCTACATAGAAGCCAAAAATAAATATATTGAGGAAGAAAATAGAAGGCAGGGAGGTGATGAAAATAATGAGTAGAACTATAGCAACTATATTAACTTTAAAAAACGAATTCACAGCACCAGCACAAAAAATAGCTAAAAGCACAAAAAATATCAACAGAGAAAATAAACGAACTATTAACTCAATTAAAAAAATGGGTAGACAAATTAAAGAAACTGCTAGAGATGCTGTAAAAGATGTAACTAAAATGACAGTAGCATTTGGAGGTATAGCGGGTGCAATGGCAACTAAAATTGGATTTGGAGAAGCTATGAATTTAGAAGGGTACAAAACTCAACTAATGACAGCTACAAAAGATGCTAAAAAGGCTGGGGAAATTATGAAATTTTCAGTTGATTTAGCAAATAGTACCCCTTTTGAAACTGGTTCAATGGTTGAAGCCAGTGCAAAATTAGAAGCTATGGGAGTGAGTGCAAGGGCTTATTTACCATCTATTGCAGATATGGCAGGTGCAACAAATAAATCATTGGATCAAGCTAATGAAGCTATTATAGATGCACAGGCTGGAGAGCTAGAAAGACTAAAAGAGTTTGGGATCACTAAACAAAGCATAATTGATTTTGGTGCTCAAAAAATGAATATGAAAGATTTAGTTAATAAAAAAGGTCAGATCAAAGATCAAAATCAATTTAATAAAGTTTTATTCCAGCTAATGGAAAGTAAATTTAAAGGGGGTGCTGCTACTCAAGCAAAAACGTTTAAAGGTATGTGGTCTACTGTTACAGGAATTACAAAAATATCTTTAGCAAACATTGTAGGGATGCAAAAAGATGGAGCTATAAAACAAGGGTCAGTATTTGAACTCTTAAAAGGTAAGATGAAAATCGTAGGCGATACACTATTAAAATGGCAAACAGACGGGACTATTGAAAAAATAGCTGATAATACAGTAGTAGCTGTATCTTTCATGATAGACAGTATAAAAGAAATAGCTAGAGTAGTAGCCCCAACTGTAAAATTTATCACTGAGAACTTTGGAACGATAGCACCTATAATTCTGACAATCTATGGAGCTATGCTCTTATACAAAGGTATAATGATAGCTCAAATAGCATATACAAAGGCTTTTGCAATAGCTGAAGGAGTAAAAACTGCTGTGTTAGCTACTGGATCTAGTACTTTAAATGCTATTACAATAGCCCAGTGGGCTTGGAATGCAGCTATGACAGCTAATCCTATTGGAATGGTTATAGCAGGTATAACAGCTATTGTTGTAGCTGGTATATTACTCTGGAAAAATTTTGATAAGATAAAAGCTAAAGCTGTAGAGCTGTGGGGTAGCATAAAAGAATTTGGATTTTCTATGTTTGATATGGCATCAAATTTCTTATTACCACTTAAACCCCTAAAACTTTTGATACAACATTTTGATAAGATTATTAATGTTGGGAAAAAAGCATGGGGAATAGTTAAAGGTTTTTTCGGTAGTAATGAAGAGAAAAAAAAGAATAAAGAAATTAAAAATAATCCAGATGGTGTATTAGCTACTAAACCATCTCGGGATGCAGTAGTAAAGACTGTAATACCAGTAACGAAAAATAAGATTGCTTCTAAAGAGTTATTCACTCAAAGTTCTAGAATTCCCTCTAAGACTTCACTTACTAATCTTAACAATGAAACTAGAAATTTGAATAATAAAAGTACACAAAATATTACCAATATCAATAACTCTAATTCTCAGGATACTAAAAATAGTAATGTTAATAATTCTAACATTCACAATAAAACAACTAAAGAAGAGAAAAAAATGGAATTTCATTTTCATGGTGATGTATACGGATTTGAAGATTTTAAAGAAAAGACAGCTAAGGCTATCTATGAAATAGCAAATATTACTGGCTCTAATGTGGCGGTGGTTTAATGAATTTAGTAGTTAGTGCAGATAACAATAGAGAAATACTTGTATTTCCTGTAATACCTCGTGATTTAAAACCTCAATCAAGTTCAAATAATGAAGAGTTTAAAACTATCAATAATGGAACTCTTAATATTATTGGAGATTTAGGACTTAAAAGCCTTAGTATAGAATCAATATTTCTGAAAAAAAAAGAACGGTGGGCAAAAGCTGGAAGTGTAGAAGGGCAAAAATATGTTGATTTTTTCAATAAATGGAGAGGTAAAGGAGTTCCAATAAGATTAATTTTATCTACCAAAGATGGTAGAGAGGTTTTAAATATGGCTTGTGGTATTGAAAATTTTGATTATTGTTATGACAGAGTAGAAAATATTAAGTATTCACTTAATTTAAAAGAATATAGATTTATAAGAGGTGTGTAATATGGATAATTACACTCTTTTTTTATTAAAAACCGATAGAAAATTTAATATAACACAATTGATTGGAAATTTGAGTTGGTCGGACAATATAGATACATTAGGAACTCAATTAACTTTTGATATGGCTAGAAATAGAGATGATCTTTATCTTAAAAATTATGATTTAGTTGAAATTGGAGATAAATTAATCTTAAAAAATAATTCTAAAGAGATCTTTAGGGGAGTCATTACAGATGTAGTATGGAATAGATACAGCAAGGGCATTACAGCCTTTGATTACGCTATCTATTTAAATAAATCTAAGACTATAAAGCAATTTAAAAATATTCAAGCTAGTGAGGCTATAAGACAATTATGCGGTGTGTTCAATATTCCTATTGGTAACGTAGATACAATAACTACACCAATAACCAAAATCTATAAAGATAAGACTATAGCAGAAATTATAAAAGATATGTTATTTCAGGCAGAAAATGAACTCGATATAAAATATAGATTAGAAATGAGAGAGGGTAAAATATACATTAAAGAATATATAGATTTAGAAGTAGATCCAATTTTTAAAACTAAATCTCAACAGTTTAAAATTCTAAATGTGATAGGAAATATCAACAAATCTCAGAGCATACAAGAAATGAAAAATAGTGTGCTTGTAAGCTCCAAAGATGAAGAAGACGTTAGAGTGGTAGAAAGTGTAAAAGATGAAACTAATATCGCTAAATATGGGCTATTACAAGAGGTATTATCTGCACAAGATAAAGATGAGTCGCAAACTAATAATATAGCTAAAAATAAGTTGAAAGAATTAAACAGAGTACATGAAGATATTAGCCTTAACCTCTTAGGCAGTGACCTTTTAAGAGCTGGAAGAATCATCCCATTAAATAATGATGATTTTGACCTTAAAGGGAAATATCTCATAAAATCAAGTAATCATAGTTGTAACAATAATATTCACAAAACCAATATTACAATTCAGGGGGTGGAGTAAATAGATAATTACCAAGTTAAAGTAGCTAAAATGTTTCGGAAGTTACGAAATGAAAAACCAATTGGAAATGTTCTAGGAAAAGTTATTAATCCACCACCAGAGTTAAAAATTTCTATTTTAGAAGGACAAATAACACTATACCCCGATCAATTATATATGACAGATAATTTATGGAATGATTATTATCGTACTTATAAAATCGAGTCTGAAATAACAGAAATGACTAGGGATATAGAAAATTAT
Organism: Psychrilyobacter piezotolerans; assembly: GCF_003391055.1. Lineage (NCBI taxonomy): Bacteria > Fusobacteriati > Fusobacteriota > Fusobacteriia > Fusobacteriales > Fusobacteriaceae > Psychrilyobacter > Psychrilyobacter piezotolerans. The sequence goes on along the minus strand of NZ_QUAJ01000006.1, from coordinate 104,702 downwards.
AGTTTTCAAAATACAACAGCTACTGAAATAGCCAGTTTACACACACACCCTATCAAAACATTAGCAGGAAAAGGTTCAGATGAATCAACTGGAGATTATAAAGCACAAGGGGATTTTTGGTTCACTGATACATTAAAAAAAAATGATTTAGTGATGTTAGTTCCAACTATAGATGAACAAACATGGTTTATAGTGGATAAAGTAAGGAAGGTGAAATAATGTTTCCTACAATGGATTTAGATGGTATAGCCAATCAAATCAATGAAGAAGAAAATGAACTGAATAAAACAACACTTGGAAGGATTTTTATGATAAATTTTATAGAAAATAAAGCTACTATCATAATGGAAAATGGAAGACCGAAAGAGTGTAAAATAATTGAAGAGAAAGTAAAAATGTATGTACAAGTATTATTAAGAACTGCATATGAAAAATTTAAGATCTATAAAGATACTGAGTTTGGAATGACCTACTTTAATTACAGAGGTCAGAGAAATTTACCACAAGGTTTTATGGAAAGTGAAATAAAAAGAGAAATTGAAAAGAGTTTATTAAAATTAAATGTAGTTGAAAGAATCCAAGATTTTAGTGCTAAATTAACTAGTGTTGAGTTTAAGTGTAACTTTGAAATAATACTAAAAGATGGTCAGACTGTAAGAATAGAAGGGGGATAAAATGAATGAAAGTTTAAAAAATATGCAAAAGAATATGCCAAAAGAATATGAAAATAAAACCCCTGGTTTTCTTACATATGACCTTTTAAAATCTGTTTCATTAGAGATTGATGAATTAATTAGTAAAGTAGAGGGAGTAGAAAAGAAAATAGATCCTAGGAATATGACTATTGAAGAATTAGAAGTAGAAGCTAAAACTAGAAGAGGGATAATCAGAAAAAAAGCTACAAATGCAAAAGTAATTTTAGATCTTACAGGTCAAGGAACTATAAATATAGGGGATTTATTTAGTACAAAGTCAAATATTCAATTTCAATCATTGGAAACAAAACTTATAGATGGGAATGGTCAAACTGAAGCTGAATGTACGCAAATAGGGAGTATTGGGATGGTAGATACAGGAAGCATTACTCAATTTCCTATAACCTTACAAGGAATAAATATAGTTGTAAATAATGAACCTAGTTATGATGGTTTTAATTCAGAAAGTCATGGATCGCTATTAGAAAGATACCTAGATGATGTTCAAAATCCTGTGACCTCAAATAATGTGTATCATTTTGAAAAGTGGGCAAGGGAAGTTGCAGGAGTTGGAAAAGCAAAAATCTTTCCAACTTGGAAGGGTAATAATTCAGTTAAAGTAATAATTATTGATGATAATATGCTACCTGCTTCATCAGAGTTAGTAGCCAAAACACAAGAATATATTGATCCCATAGAACCCCCAAAATGGGGTAAAGGATATGGTAAATCAGCACTTGGAAGCTATTGTACAGTTGTATCAGCTACGCAAAAATTAATTAATATCTCAGCTACAATAACAAAATCAAGTAATTATATTTTAAATAATATCAAACTAGAAATAGAAAATTCTATAACTAAATATCTTAAAACAGTTGCATTTGATGAACAACTAAATTATATATCACATTCTAAAATAGTATCACTTATTATAAGTACCGAAGGGGTACTTGATGTTGCTAATGTTACTGTAAATGGTAACCTATCATCTAATATAATGCTATCAGATGAAGAAATAGCAGTATTAGGAAGTGTTTCAGTATGATAAATGATAAATTACTTGATAATTTGAATAAACTAATAAAAGAGGATAAATATATAATTGGTTTGTGTAATAGTATAGGAATTGAATTAGACAAAGTAAGTCTTTTAATTGAAAAAATATATAAGAATCTTTTTTTTACTTCTATGGATGAAGATTTTGGAGTTCCATTAATGTTGAATTTATTGAGAGTAACATTAAATGAAAATTTAACACTAGAAGAAAAACAACAAGCTATCCAAGCTAAATGGAAAGCAAAAGGTAATTGTACAGAAAAATTATTACAAACTGTTTGTGATAGTTGGAAAAATGGAATAATAGATGTTGATTTTATCGATGATAATTTAACACTTAATTTTGTAGGAGTTGCGGGTATTCCTTCTGATTTAGAAAGTTTAAAAGCAGAAATAAACAAGACTAAACCAGCATATTTATTAGTTAATTATATTTTTCATTATTTATATTGGGATTTATGGGATAGCTGGGATCTAACTTGGGATGAGTTCGAAAGTAAAGATCTATCTTGGGATGAATTAGAAATAACTATATTTAAGCCGTAGGAGGGATTAAATGGCTAGTACAAATAAAACAAGTCGTGGTCTTTCTCAATTTATGGGAAACGACAGACTTAAAAGAGACGATTATAATAATGACATGAAAAAAATAGATAATGAATTAAATGGTCTAGATCAAAATAAAGAACCTAAAATCTCCAAAAAAACAGCATTTAACCTGGATAAAGCTACTGATTATACATCTTTTTCTGAAGAAGAACTCGCATCTATGGATGTAATAAATGCTTTAATGCTATTCCTTAAACAGTATTCTGATGCCAATACAGCTGGAATACTTGATGCTGCTCCAGCAACTTTAGATACATTAAATGAATTGGCTAGAGCTCTTGGAGATGACCCTAACTTTGCTACTACAATAACAAATCTAATAGCAACTAAACTAAATGCTAATGCTCAAGCGGTTGACTCTGCCAAGTTAGGTGGGCAATCACGAACTTCAGGTCTTGTAGGAAATACGGTGGTGGGAAGAGATGCTTTAGGAAATACTACAGTAAATGCTATATATACGAACTATGTAGTGTTGAACGGCTACACGATAACGGTGGTGTAATATGGCGAAATTACGAATTGGTTCAACTGACTACACTCTAACTTCAGGAAAGGTATCCAGTCCAGCTTTGAAGTTAATTGGTGGCGGAGTTACTAGGTATGGTTTTCTAACAACAGTAAAACCAGCAACAAAAACATTGAAGGTAGGAAACTATTACTTAAATCAACCTAGAGTGCCTTTCACGATTACCTTGGCAGTATCCCTTAGTGCAGGTACAAATGGGTCACTCGCATATTCTGCATTTCTATCACAATTGAATGTATATAGTGCAACTTGGAGTTTCTCAGGAGCAGCTTGGCAGAATGAAAGTGATTGGGTAGAGCATAGTTGGAATCATGGGGATGTTAAAGCAGAGGGTGGTGCTCAGATATATAACATTGGACATCCACACGAACATGATACAGGACATAAGTCAGTAAGTGGAGGTGGTACTCTTAAATCAGACTCAGCGACTTTAGCTAATGTAAGTCAGAGAATCAACTTGAAGGGTGTAGATATTCACCAGTACACTGTAGGTAATGATGATAATGAGCGTACTGTGACTGTATCTCCAACAACTTATGTAACAGGAACACTTACAATAACAGGATATAAATTACCATAAACAAGGAGGTAAAAATGGATTATGAAAACTATACAGGAGCAGCCAATCTGCTTGTAAACCCTGATGGGTCATTACAAACTTTCAGTGGGATTGCAGTTGACATGGCTACAGTTCATGAAAAATATAAAAGATATTTGCCACAGGCGAATAAGTATTTAAATCCAGACGGGAGTATTGCAACTTTGAGCAGCATACTTGGCATAGTTGATGGAATAGTGCCTCAGGATGTGGTAGATGCTATAAATTCGAATTCTGCAAAAGCAGTAGCACAACAAGAACAAATACAGAATTGTTTCGTGGAGTTAGGAACTCCTGAACATCCATTAGTAGGTGGATTTTCTGTAAAAGATGGAATGATGCACAAAATACAAATCGATGCTCCAATATCACAAGGAAACGGAACGATTTTCGACCCTAATGGGATGCAAGGAGTTATTGATTATGAGGATGAGAGTATTTATATCGGGGAAGGGTATGAGAATATTTATAAATTTGGAGAGAATATGAACAGTAACCAAAGTAGTATTTTTGCTATTGTTTCTAGAAATGTATATATAGAAGATGGATGGAACGTATTTGAATATACAATGAAAAATATAAATCAACCAGTTGGAGATACAAGCTCAGCACCATTTTACTCCGCCACCATGTTTGAAACAACAAAATTAAGCGGAAGTTACATTTGTGAACCATACCCTGGTTATGAAAATCTTTTTGATTTAACAGGAGTTGGGGATATGTATGATGTAATTAACTACGAAGGTAATAAAATAGAACTATATAGAGACTCTACTGCTAGACATTTCCCTATACAATTGCCAATAGTATATCAAGCTCAAGGTCAAGATGTTCTATACAAATGGAGAGCAAAAGAGATAGTACAAACCAAAACTTCAAACATTCTCCCTTTCGTCCCAAACACCGCCCCTAACGGTAGGTTGGTTATGGACGAACCTTGGACGACCGAAACACACAGTTTTATAGGAATTGGATTTAGTGGTGCACAAACAACGGGAATTTTCGCAAGAGCAGGAAATGACTTAAATACTGGATCAGTTGAAAACTACCGAGCAATTAGTTCAGTAGGATATACTGGAGATTTAATAATTTCAAATACATTTGATAAATATATAAGAGAAGACGGCAATGAATATAGTATCGAAGTTAGAAACAGAGGTTTATCCGATGGGAAATTCACGATCGGCTTTGATAATAACTCTGTTAGAGAAGCCTTTCACGTCAACTTCACGATTTGGTTGACATATAAAGGAGACTTAGGAGAGGAAGGGCTTAGAAATGAATACGCAAAAATAAAATTAGGGAAATACATAATACCTCAAAAATTAATAGGAACACCGCACAATGTTCCTTATTTCCAAAAGAAAGCAGATGATAATGGTGTAACTTATACTACTACAAAAGTGGATGAAAACAGAGATACCTTCTTAGCGAACAGATATGGATTCTATGAATTTATACCAAAAAATACAGGAATCCCTGTGTATGGATACGTAGAAGAAATTAATGACGTTTGGGCTATACCTTCATTTTTCACTAACGTGAGTGGGGTATTAAGAGTAACAGAAGAAGGACAAATTAGGAAGGTGAGATAAATGGCAAAGATTAGATTTGACTCTAGAAAACCATCTAAACCTTATAAATATAAAGGGGTGCAATTGCAGTTTTATATACTTATAGAGGGTATGACGGAATACAAAACTATAACAAAAAAAGATGGAACTACAGAACAAGTGGCGGTTGCTTGGTGGTACGAACAACATAATTTGCCTTGGAGAATAGAATTTGAACAGGGTGCAGAATATGATGAATACGGTGAGGTTATTAAACAAGATTATATTACAGAGCATTTTGACGAGTTGTTAGCGGAAGCTAAACAAATCTAAATTTGTTTTGGTTGATCGAAAAAATTAGGAGGGAAAAATGATTGAATTAATAAATTTGATTTTAAAAGATCCTATAAGGGGGCTATTTATTTTAATAATTTTATTTAGTTTATACCTTTGGAGAGAACAAGCTAAAATAAAAATAGAAATAAAATCTTTAGAAAGATTTTTAGATGGTAAAAAATTAGATAGAGATGATTTTAAAACATATAATGACACTCACGAAAAGCTTCATGATAGTTTTATAGATCAACTTAAAATGGCGGTAGATTTTTTAAAAGGAGGGAAATAAATGAATAAAATATCAAGTAGAAGTATAAAAAATATCCAAGGGATAGATCCTAGATTGTCTCTTGTTGTTGGAATGGTTTTAGCTAGGGGTAATGTAGATTTTACCCTTACATCTGGTTTAAGAACTTTAGAAGATCAACAAAAAGCGTTTAAAGGTGGATACTCTAAATGTGATGGTGTAAATCGAAAAAGTAAACATCAACTGGGGAAAGCAATAGATTTTATCCCCTACCCTTTTGACAATGACTGGAATAATATAAAACAATTTAAACAAATTGGAGAAGAATTAAAAATAACAGCTAAACATCTAGGATTTAAATATAGTTATGGAGGAGATTGGACATCTTTTAAAGATTATCCACATTTCCAATTAGATTAGGAGGTATTATGAATAAAATTATAAATTTTTTAAAAGATAAAGGACTCCCTGCATTAGCTCAGGCAGTCATGGGGAATCCTGTAGGGGCATTAACAACTCTTACAGGGTTAACAGGATCATCTACTGAGACAGGAATTTTAAAAGCCTTTCAGGGAGATCCTCAACTACTTCTGAAATTAAAAGAAAAGGAAAATGAATATGTTAGGTTTATTTTAGATGATAAAAAAGATGCTAGAGAGATGAATTTTAAAATAAATGACTCTAATAATTCATCTTGGCTTCAAAAGAATATCAGTGCCCTAATTGCCCTTGTATGGGTATCATTTTGTATTTATCTGTATTGGATAAGCTTAAAGGGAGAAGTAGGCAGTGACAAACAAATGAATAGTATGGTAGTTGGATCTATAACCAATATTACCATGCTGATAATAGGATTCTATTTCGGAAGTTCTGAGATTAAGAAAAGATAAGATTTTTAGGAGAGCTGACTCTATAAAGGAGTTGTTTTGGAGATATAAAAATAGATTAAAAGGGATATTTAAAAAATATCCCTTTCATATTTTAAATTTCATGATAAAACTAAAGTATTTAGCAACAATAAATCACCAAATTTTCTACTCTTTCTATAAAGAATTTTTCAAAAGTTTTTCTAATTCACTACCGTCTAAATCTTTATATTTTCTTATGATTTGTTCAAAACCAACATAATCTAATCCTTGTACATTTAATTGGCAGAAAATTGTTTTTGTTAAAAATTTATATGTTGGATAATTAGATGGAGCAACAAAATCTTCATCATAGTCTAATCTATAATAGAAATCATTAACTTCTTTCGGATCAAAAGTTAAACGATTCTCTTTTAAAAAATAAAGTCCTGTTAATTCTTTTCTTCCGTACATATCTACTGAATAAAAATCTTTATACTTTTCAATATCGCTTTCATCTTCATCAGCTTCAAATATTAAAATTGGTGAAAAGTTTGACAATAAATCTGGAAAATATAAAATCATACTTTTAAACTTAAAAATATATTCAGAACCATTATCTTCTGTAAAAATAGAAATATGATCTTTGCTAATCCTTCTTATTTTTTTTATTCTTCCAGAGCAGAAACCATTATACAAATCTGTACCTAAAGTAAAATCTTTTTTTAAAATTTCTTCAACTATCCCCATTGCGGTATTTAAATCAGTAATTCTTTTTACTTCGTCAGCTCCCATACCAAATTTTAACTTTTTAAATGCAGTACCAAGACAATCTAAAATTTCTTTTTTTAAAATTAAATTTTTCTCTTCTAGAATTTCTTGATATTTCTCCATATTTATTACTAACTCACTATAACCATTTAAAGTTTTATAATCTTTTCCAATAGATTCAAAAAAATAATGATCTATTTCGTCTAAAAATCCTTCAAATAAATTTATTATATCAGTTTCTTTGAAAAAAATTTCTGAATGGGTAATTTGATTTCTATACTCACTTAATTTTAATATTTTTGTTTCTACTTTCTCAGAAAAATCATGACCGCAAATAAATTTTAATCTTTCAAAAGCTTCTTCATATGTCACAGTATGAATTTTATTTTTTAAATTTGTTTTAAATATACTATTTAATTTTTTTTGTCTCATCTCTTGATAACCACTTTTTACATTCCTATCAATTTGAGAATATATCAGATAAGGACTTTCATCTTTTAAAATATGCTTCATTAATATTTCAATTCCATGATGAATATTAATAATCGTATCCTTTAAGAGAAAAAATTTATTTTTATTTTCACCTTCTCTTATTTGTTCGTATTCATTTAATGATTTAAACCCCTTTTGTAAAGAATCAATTCCATTTTCTAAAAATGTAATTTCCACGAGTGTTATCCCCCTTTATAAGTTTTATTGCCTGATTTATCTTAACATAAGTAAATAGATTTTAACATTACAAATTTATTAGTAATCTTTTTTTCTTTAAAAACTCTTAAAATAAATTTATTTTTACGAAAAAAGTCTACCTTAATTGGTAGACTTTTTCTACGGAGTACAAGATAAAAAAATGTGACTATATTTTTTATAGTCACACATTTAGTCACATTTATTAGATTTAATTAGAACTGTTAAGATGTTGTTTTAAGCTTTAAACCTTTAAAAATCAAGGTTTTTCAAGTTTTTAGATTTGATTAGATTGGAATAAATTAACGAAAAATCACTCCCACTCTATAGTTGCAGGTGGTTTAGAAGAAATATCATAGGCTAATCTGTTGATTCCCTTAACTTCATTTATGATTCTGTTGGATACTCTTCCTAAGAATTCATACGGAAGGTGTGACCATGTAGCAGTCATAAAGTCTATTGTATCTGCTGATCTTAATACTGCGGTATATTCATAGGTTCTTTCGTCTCCCATTACTCCTACAGATTTTACAGGTAATAATACTACGAATGCCTGACTTACCTCTTGATATAGGTTGGCAGCTCTTAATTCCGAGATAAAGATATCATCTGCTTCCCTTAAGATATCAGCCTTTTCCTTATCCACTTCCCCTATGATTCTGATTCCTAAACCAGGTCCCGGGAATGGATGTCTGTCGATCATATGATCAGGGATACCCAATTCTCTTCCAACTTTTCTTACCTCATCTTTGAATAATTCTCTTAACGGTTCCAATAATTTGAAATCCATCTCTTCTGGTAATCCACCTACATTGTGATGAGATTTGATAGTAGCAGATGGTCCCTTTACAGATTGAGATTCGATAACATCCGGGTAGATAGTACCTTGAGCCAGGAATTCTGCATCTTTCATCTTTTGTTTTTGTTCATCGAAGATTGCAATAAATTCATGTCCGATTATCTTTCTCTTAGTTTCAGGATCTGAAACACCCTTTAATTTATTTAAGAATCTGTCTTCAGCATCTACACACTCTATATTCATATGGTAGTGTTCCCCATAAGTTTTCATTACTTTTTCAGCTTCATTTTTTCTCATAAGACCTGTATCTACGAAGAAACAGCTAAGCTGGTCTCCAATGGCTTTATGGATAAGTACTGCAGCTACCGATGAGTCTACCCCGCCAGATAGAGCTAAGATTACTTTCTTATCTCCTACAGTTTCCTTTATCTCTTTTACAGTCTGTTCTATATAATTTCCCATAGACCAGTTTTCTTCACATTTACATACATCGAATACGAAGTTTCTAAGCATTTGATGTCCATCTACCGAATGAGTTACCTCAGGATGAAACTGCACATTATAGATATTTCTTTCAGCATTATACAGTGTAGCTATAGATGAAGCAGTATGAGCTATTTTTTCAAATCCCGGAGCTATCTTGGTAACGTGATCTCCATGGGACATCCATACCTGGGTATTGTCTTCTATTCCGTAGAAAAAAGGAGAATTTTCATCATCTATTATAACTTCAGCTTTTCCAAATTCCTGCTTATCGGCCTTGGCTACTTCCCCGCCAAGTAGATGCTGGGTAAGCTGCATTCCATAACAAATTCCAAGGATCGGTATATCTAAGTCAAACATGGCTTTATCTACTGTAGGAGCTCCCTCTAAATATACAGATGCAGGTCCTCCAGACAGGATTATTCCCTTTGGATTTCTAGCTTTTATCTTCTCTAAGTCTTCAAAATAAGGAACGACCTCGGCATAAACACCCATTTCCCTTACTCTTCTTGCAATCAATTGGTTATATTGAGAACCAAAATCTAAAATAACTATACTATTCTGTTTCATTTCATCCTCCTATAATAAAAAAAACTCCATATAAATAAGCTCTCTGTATCTACAGTGAACCTATCCAAATGGAGTCTATACTTTTTAGAGCCTAGACTTTGGGTTAGAATTCACTCATAGATACTAATTTAAGGTTAGTCGTAGATACATCGGACCCTATTTCCGATTTATATGAGTTATATTAATAATAAATTTAAAGAATATTACCACGTATTTTCTTAGATGTCAATATATTAAAAGAATTAAAGTCTCGTGGTAAATTGCAACTTTTATTCTCCCACTTTAAAATTAACCAGACATACACATATTTTCCAGATCTATACCGGTTAAACTATTAAATAATTTTTTAGGATAGTCATTTATCTAATTTTCAATTTTTTTTATTTGTTTTGGAGCATTCTAAAAAGATCTCCTTTTAAAAAATTGTCAATAAAATATCAGGTTGAAATAGGGGATTGGTTTGTAAAATGATCAATTATATGCTAATATTAATGGTAGTTTAGAGTGGACAAGTCTGTTATTTTAAAGGCATCTGCTCAGGTAAAAGTTCAATTAATAATCGGTGTTTTGTGCTTATAAAGCCCGCAATAAATATTAAGATGTAATTCTTATTTTCTTTAAAATTCTATTTGAAATAAAGTATTTTGATGATTTTAAAGGAAAAATACGGCTGTTTGCCCGCCGGAGGCTGGCAAACTCTACGGTTTTTAATGCGTGCACCATGGCGAAAGTTCAGTTAATAATTAAAATAAATACAATATATGGAAGGTGGGTAAATGAAGATAATTTCAATTTTAAATCAAAAAGGTGGGGTAGCTAAGACTACGTCTACTCAAAACATAGCCGCAGGTTTGCATGGTCTGGGAAAAAAAGTTTTAGCTATCGACTTTGACCCCCAGGGAAATCTAACCTCTGGTTTTGGTCTGGACAAAAGAAATCTAGACTATACAGTATATGACCTCCTAAAGGCCAAGTCTTTTGGAACAAGTAAATTAAATTTTGGTGATATAGTTGTAGAAACTTCATTTGCCGATATCCTTCCAACTAATATAAAGATGTCCAAGGTTAATTTAGAATTAGGGGGAGTTCCAGGGAAGGAGAGTCTGCTAAAGGAGATTTTAAAAGATGTATATGGATATGACTATGTCCTCATTGACTGTCCTCCTAGTTTAGATACCCTTACATTCAACGCCCTTATGGCTTCCCACGAGGTATATATCCCGGTTCAGACAGAATTTTATGCCTTAGAAGGAATTGTAGAACTCATGGATACTATAGATATCGTTACTCATAGGATGAACGATGACCTTAGGATCGGCGGGATCTTTGCTACCATGGTAGATTCCAGATCTAAACTTCATGTAGAAGTTATCGGGCAGTTAAAGGAATTCTTCGGAGAGAATATGTTTAAAACTTTAATCAGAAGAAATATAAAAGTAGCAGAAGCATCTTCCCATGGACTCAGTATCTTTGATTATGCTCCCAGAAGTAATGGAGCCAAAGATTATAAGGGTCTTTGTGTTGAAATAATTGAAAGGGAGGAGAGTTAATGAGTAGATTAGGAAATAATCCTTTACTTAACAGGGGGCCGAAAAAAGAAACAATAGACCTTCCAAAGGAAAAAATAGTAAAACAATATGGAAGGATGGTTCATATGCGTCCTGAACTCCTGGACCAGGTTGATTTTGAAGACCTAACCTTTATAAACAGACTTTCCATGGATGATTCGGAATTAAATGAACTCAAAGAAAGTATTAGTGCTATAGGACTCTTAAATATAATATATCTTCAGGAGAAGGAAGAGGGAACATTTAGAATCATCAGTGGTCTTCGAAGATCCAGTGCCATAAAGGAACTCTACACAGAAGAAGTAGAAGTTAAAGCCAAGGACAGGGTAGTAATATTTGATAAAAATACTCCATACAGCCTTTTAGACACTATCTCTATCGATGAAAATTTAAAGAGAAAAAATTTAACTTTACTGGAGCAATCCTATAAATTTAACAAGGAAGCTGCCAGAAAAGATAAATCTATTGAAGATATAATCACCGGATATAATATCAGTAAAAAAACATATTACAGGATAAAAAATGCTATCAACTATCCCATAGAAATCAGGGAAATCATAGAAATTTTAGGAGCAGATAAGGCTGAACTATTAAATAAAGTTGTCAATAAGCTGAGATCTGAAAAGACTACATCTGATATTGTAAAAGAATATAAGGATTTTAACAGGGATGAATTGAGGGATCTATTAAAAAACCTAAATTTATCGGAAAAACCCAAAAAAATATCTATAAAATACACTGCCAAAGGATTTAATTTTTCTGTAAAGAAAAAAGTTCCTTCAGAAGTTAAGGATTATTTTGAAAAAATTAAAGAGATGATGGAAAAAGAAGACTATACATTTATAAAATAAGAAGCGTGACGCTGCATCCAATTAAATAAAAACAGGTGATTAGATGAGTAAAATAAAATTTATCCCTAGAGATCCAATTAAACCCATCTTTGCAATAAAAATCTCCCCTACACTGGGCAGGGTTTTGGATACCCTTCCCGATGAGGGAAAGAGACTGTGTCTTATAAAAACTGTATTGGGGATAGATCCCAAAAGAGTTGTGGGATTAAAAAATGTCTTAGATGAAAATAAAAATAATGGAACTATCGTTATAATCTATGATTATATCTACGAAAAGATTATGCCGAAATATGATATCCCCTGTGATGACAACGGTTTTTTTAAATTTAAGATCTATGATATGGATTTTAATACAGATATCAACATTGAAGATCTGCTGAAAAAATAAAAAAATTATTTCTGAAAGAGTATTCTTAGATGAATGCTCTTTTTTTGTCGTATTTGATTATGCAGTCTAAGTTATAAAAGGAAATTTTTTTTAAATTAGAATAATAAAAGAAATAAATCGTAGGAGGTGTTATTTTGAAAAAAAAATTAATATTATTAGGGATAATAGCCATAATTCTTTCTTTGGCAGCATATGTTTTTTTTAAGGAAAAGGATTATAGCGGAACATACAAAGGTGTATACTGGAAGGATCATTCTAAGGGAGTCTCTCTAAAGGACGCTAAACAGAAAATAGAAACAGTCTTAACATTGGAGAAGAATGGAACAATTTCAAATGCAAAGATCGACTTTTTGGTCTTAAAAAACGGAAAGTGGATAGCTAGAAATGACCCTGAAGCTGATGTATCGGTGGATTTCTCCGTAGATCCCGTGGCGGCTGCTCCAGGCTCTGACTATAAAAATGGGATATCTATGTTCAATATAAAAACCAATGATATGATGGGATTTTATGCTGTAGCAGTAGATGATGACGGAACTGTGGCTCTCGTAATATTAGACGCCGTTATTCGTTACCAGCTGGAAGCTAAGTTTGAGCCTGGCTTTGATTTCAATTCCAAGTTTAGAGACCTAACTATCAACAGAGGTTTAGTTCCTACAGTAAGAGCTTCAAAAAGCGGGCTTTTAAAACCTAAAGACTGGTCGGAACTAGAAGGGAAACATCTATACGCGATTCATCCCTATAACAATGTAATTAAAAATCGGGGTATTTTAAAGGGAACGGATGGAAATTCAACTCTCCTTGAATTTCTAACTGCTTTAGGTGTAGAGTTCAAAACCGGAGTCCCTGAGAAGATGGATGTGAAATACGGCTTCCATTCCAACGGAGGATGGAAAGGAAACTATGATGCCATTGAAAATTACCTTATCGGTAAAAATGCCAATGAAGTCAAGTCATTGATCGATTGGTCTTCCAACAGATATTCAGAAAGTATAAATAAAAACAATTATTTTGGAATAGATCTCACTGCGGGAGCAACCAAAACTGTTCAAAATTCATTTGAAGGAATAGCAGGGGCTACAGTGCGGATGTCACGGGAAAATACTTCTTATATGGCTGCTTTGGTAGAAGCTGGTATTCTTGATGAAAAAGATGTTATTAAAGGTCGTTTTTAAAAAAAATTATTTCTGAAAGAGTATCTTAGATGGATACTCTTTTTTTTAGTTCAAAAATACTAACTTTATATGATTTTCCATATAAATATTAAAATAAAGTTTGAAAATAGTTCTTTTTGTTGCGTTTTGCTTAAAATTGTACTAGAATTACATTATAATCACATTCAAAAAGGAGAATATTATGACAACAAAGAAAAAACTTCAATTTCCAACAGCTTATACCATACTTTTTATTGTGGCTGCCTTAGTAGCTATCCTAACTTGGATCATGCCGGCAGGTAAATATGATTCACTGGCTTACAACAGCCATGAAAATGTATTTGCAGTTACCACAGCCACTGGTGAGACAACTAACTATCCACCAACTCAAGAAACTCTGGATAATTTTGATATCAAAGCTAAACTTGATAAATTTATAGGAGGTGACATTTGGAAACCTATAGGAATCCCGGGAACTTATACTAAATTAAAATCTAATCCACAGGGAATAAAACAGTTATTCCAATCTCCTATAAACGGGATGTATGGAGGAGTAGATATCATCTTCTTTATCCTAATAATCGGTGGATTCATAGGTGTAGTTAATCATACTGGTGCATTTGATTCAGGAATTTCCCACCTTGCCAAGACGTTAAACGGGAAGGAAAAATGGCTTATCATAATCATCACTTCACTCATTGCTTTAGGTGGAACATCTTTTGGGTTAGCTGAAGAAACTATTGCATTTTATCCCATTCTGGTACCTGTATTTTTGGCAGTAGGTTATGATGCTATGGTAGCAGTAGCTGCAATCTATGTCGGATCATCTATCGGTACTATGGCTTCTACCGTAAACCCATTTGCTACTATTATGGCTTCTAATGCTGCCGGTATTAACTGGACATCTGGAATAATTGGAAGAGGAGTTATGCTTGTAGCCGGAACAACTATTTGCATAATGTACATCATCAGATATGCCGAAAAAGTAAAAAAAGACCCCAGTAAATCTCTTATTTTTTCACAAAAAACTGAGATAGAGGAAAGATTTTTACACTCCGATACAGATAAAGAAGCTAAAGCTTTTGATGTCAGAACTAAATTAATCCTATCTATATTTGCACTCTCATTTATAGTTATGATCTACGGTGTTTCAAAACTTGACTGGTGGTTCTTAGAGATGACTACTTTGTTCTTTGTAGCTTCTATAGTTGTAGCTGTCATAGAAAAAATAGATGAAAAAATTTATGTCGCTGAATTTTTAAATGGTGCCAGAGATCTTTTAGGAGTGGCTCTGATCGTTGGTATTGCCAGAGGAGTTACAATGATTATGGATAACGGATTAATCAGTGACACTATGCTCTATTACACTTCAAATATAGTTGCAGGTATGGATAAGGGTTTATTTATCAATGTTATGATGATCTTGTTTGCCGGACTTTCATTCTTTGTTCCATCATCTTCTGGGTTGGCTGTATTATCTATGCCTATCATGGCTCCCCTTGCAGACGTTGTTGGTATTCCTCGTGAGTCAATTGTCAGTGCTTACCAATACGGTATGGGAATGATGGCATTTATCACTCCTACAGGTCTTGTTTTAGCCTCTTTGATGATGGTAAATGTAACTTTAGATAAGTGGTTTAAATTTATTATGCCTCTATTAGGAATTTTATTAGTATTTACTTCCGGATTACTTCTTGTAGGAGTTTATTTCTAAAAATTTAAAAACAAATTTTAAAATTAAAATCCTCTGTAAAATAAAAATACAGAGGATTTTTTTATTTAACTCAATCATAAAAACACTTTTAAAACAGTACTAAAGTGTTAAAAAAATTTGTTTTTTATTATTTTTTTATCATATTTTTGTTATTGACAACAATATCATATTTATGTTATCATTATTGAAATTTATAACAATAATCAATAACTCATATAAGCTAGAAATATGGTCTGGTGTCTCTACGGTTAACCTAAAATTAACCTCTATGGGTGAAAAGTAAAGGCAGGAGTCTATACTCTTCACACATAGTTTTTGTAGAGGGTGGACTACGGTCTTTTTTTTTATACTTTTTTCTAAGATGTAATTAAAAACACAGTTCGATCATAAAAAAATTAGCTTTTTATCATTTTAATTTTAATAGAATCAGGAGGTTTATTTATGTTAAACGGAAAAATAATCAAAGAAGCAATTACATTTGACGATGTATTATTAGTGCCACAAAAATCAGAGGTCTTACCCCACGAGGTATCATTAAAAACAAATTTAACTAAAAAAATCACCCTAAATATTCCATTTTTAAGTGCTGCTATGGATACTGTTACAGAATCTAAGATGGCAATCTCCATGGCACGTGAAGGGGGCTTAGGATTTATCCATAAAAATATGTCCATCGAAGACCAGGCTGCTGAGATAGATAAGGTTAAGAGAAATGAGTCCGGGATGATTACAAACCCTATCATCTTACATAGGAACTCTATCTTAGCTGATGCAGATAAGATTATGGCTACCTACAGAGTTTCCGGGTTGCCAATTGTAGAAGACGACGGAACATTGGTAGGAATAATCACAAATAGAGATTTAAAATACAGGAAAGATCTGAGCCAGAAAGTAGAGGAGATCATGACCTCTGAAAATCTTATTACAGCATCTATTGGAACTACTCTAGAGGAAGCTAAGGAAATTTTACTTGAAAACAGAATTGAAAAATTACCTATCGTAGATGAAAACAATAAATTAATGGGACTTATCACTATAAAAGATATCGATAATTTAGAGGAATACCCCAATGCCTGCAAGGATTCTAAGGGAAGACTAAGAGTCGGAGGAGCTGTTGGAATTGGAGCCGATACCATGGAAAGGGTAAGTGCATTGGTAGAAGCTGGGGTGGATATTATCACTGTAGACTCAGCCCATGGTCATTCCCAGGGTGTTCTTAATATGATAAAAAATATCAGCGCTGAATTCCCAGAATTAGATATCATCGGGGGGAATATCGTAACTGCCCAGGCTGCCATTGATCTGGTAGAAGCTGGAGCTACTGCTGTAAAGGTAGGAGTAGGACCTGGTTCTATCTGTACTACCCGTGTTGTGGCAGGAGTAGGTGTTCCTCAATTAACTGCTGTTAATGATGTATATGAAGTTTGCAAAAACCTGGAAGTAGGAGTTATTGCCGATGGTGGAATAAAGTTATCCGGGGATATTGTTAAAGCTCTGGCTGCTGGTGCAGACTGTGTAATGGTAGGAGGACTTCTTGCCGGTACCGAAGAAGCTCCTGGAGAAGAAGTTATATACAATGGTAGAAAATTTAAGGTATATGTAGGTATGGGATCTATGGCTGCTATGAAAAGGGGATCTGGAGACAGATATTTCCAAGGGAAGGCTAAAAAATTAGTACCTGAAGGGATCGAAGGAAGGGTAGCTTATAAGGGAGCATTATCCGATGTTATCTTCCAACTTTGTGGTGGAATCAGAGCTGGTATGGGATATTGCGGTACTCCTACAATAGAAGTTTTAAAAAGAGATGGAAAGTTTGTAAAGATCACAGGGTCGGGACTTAAAGAATCTCATCCACACGATATAAATATTACAAAAGAAGCTCCTAACTATACAACATAGGATGATAGTGTAAGAATAAAATAAAGAGGATACCAATAGGTATCCTCTTTAATATTAATAACCGACTAAACAACTTCTTACCCCTTAAACCACACATAAAATGATCCGAATTCTGCCAGATATTCTATGATCCCCTGGTCTTCCATAGATTCCAAAAGGTCTATCACCTCTTCGGGATCTGCTTTTAAATTTTCCATCATACTATCCACCAGATCCGGCTGGGTCATTTTAAAGAAATACTCTAAAAATTCCAATGATCCGTCGAAGGTATCAAGGCTATTAGCTATCTCTGTTAATTTAATTTCATCCAGATCAGGTGTCTTATCAGCTATATAGATAATCATCTTTGACAGACACTCCAATTGATCCTCATCTATCTTATCAACTATCTCCTCTAAAAAATTATCAGCTCTTTCCCTGTTCCAAAGTTTTGTCAGTTCTTCCTTTAAATTTTCATAGTTATTTTTTTCCATCTTTCCCTCCATAATTTATTCTTTTTCTTATTCTATCATAAATTTTTCTAAAAATTATATATATTTAATTTTGTTCATCTTTCCCAATAAAATCAGTAGTTTTATAAAAAAAAACTAAAATAATAAAAAAAAATTTAATTATTTTTTTGACAGCGTCACGTAAAAATGTTATTGTTGTATCAATAAAAAAAACAAACAAAAAAACGGAGGTAAAACTATGAGATCAATAATTAATATTTCTATAGCTATAATAATAATAATAATTATAACCATAATCAATAATATTAGTTGTGATCTTTATAGTACAAATTCCGATAATTTTTTTTAAAACAATAGTTTTTTAACAAGATTAATTATTTGGGGAAAGTAGTATAGGAGCAGCTAATATTATTAGCTGCTTCTTTTTTTATAAAAAAATAATGAATTTAGGAGGTATAGAGATGATAAATACTAAAAAAATATGGATGAATGGTGAGATGATCGATCATGACAATGCTAAGGTTCACGTTTTATCCCATGTAATGCATTATGGATCCAGCTTTTTTGAAGGGATCAGAGCTTATAAAACAGAGGAAGGAACAGCTGTATTCAGGTTAGACGAACATATCGACAGATTATATAACTCTTGTAAAATATATAGAACTGAGATCCCATATTCTAAAGAGGAGGTAAAACAAGCCATATTCGATACTATCCTGATCAATGGTATCAAAACTGCCTATATCAGACCCCTTGTATACAGGGGATATGAATCTTTAGGAGTAAATCCATCTAATTGTCCGGTTGAAACTATGATAGCCGCCTGGGAATGGGGAGCATATCTGGGGGAAGAAGCTTTAACTAAAGGAGTTGACGTCTGTGTCTCTTCCTGGAGACGGTTAGCACCAAATACAATGCCTACAGCTGCCAAGGCCGGGGGAAACTACTTGAGTTCCCAGCTTATCAAGATGGAGGCACTTGAAAATGGCTATGATGAAGGTATTGCCCTGGACTATTCCGGAAATGTCAGTGAGGGGAGCGGAGAAAATTTATTTTTAGTTTCGGGTGGGAAGATCTATTCTCCCCAATCAGGATCCTCAGCCCTTATTGGTATTACCCGGGATTCGGTAATTACAATAGCCCGTGACCTGGGTTATGAAGTTGTTGAAGAAACAATTTCCAGGGAATCCCTATATACGGCCGACGAGATGTTTTTTTCCGGAACTGCTGCTGAGATCACACCAATAGCCACTGTTGACAAGATTAAAATTGGAAGCGGTAAAAGAGGTCCCATTACAGAGAAAATACAAAAAGCCTTCTTTGAGATGACTGAAGGGAAAAATCCCAAGTATAATTCTTGGTTAACTTATGTAAAGATGACCGAAGAGAAAAATCCCAAGTATAACTCTTGGTCAACTTATGCAAGATAGATATTTGATAAAAAAATTAGAAATTAGGAGACCATTATGAGAAGTGATGAATTAAAAAAAGGGAGCCAGAGAGCTCCCCATAGATCTCTTTTAAAAGCTTTAGGGCTTATAGATGAGGAAATTAAAAGACCAATTATAGGAATAGCCGGTTCCTATAATGAAATAGTTCCAGGACATATGCATCTGGATAAAATTATCGATGCTGTCAAAACCGGTGTTAGATTAGCCGGCGGGGTTCCTCTGGAGTTCAGCACCATTGCTGTTTGTGACGGCCTGGCTATGAACCATAATGGGATGAGTTTTTCCCTTCCCAGCAGGGAAATCATAGCCGACTCTGCCGAAATAAGTGCTACTGCAATGCCCTTTGATGCTATGGTATTCATTCCAAACTGTGACAAAGTGGTCCCTGGAATGCTCATGGCGGCGGCAAGATTAAATATTCCATCTATTTTTATCAGTGGAGGACCTATGCTGGCCGGTGTATTTAAAGGTAAAAAAATCGGCTTAAGCAACGTCTTTGAATATGTCGGTGGATATGAAAATGGGACTATGACCTGCGATGACCTGGCAGAAGCTGAAAATGCCGCCTGTCCAACATGTGGTTCTTGTTCCGGGATGTATACTGCTAACACCATGAATTGTCTTACAGAAGCTCTTGGAATGGCGTTATCTGGTAACGGAACCATCCCGGCTGTATTTTCAGAAAGAATCAGACTGGCCAAAACTGCCGGGATGCAGGTTTTAAAATTATTAGAAGCAGATTTAAAACCTAAAGATATCATGACAAAGGATGCTTTTTATAACGCTATAGCTGTTGATATGGCATTGGGGGGGTCTACAAACTCAAGTTTACACCTTCCTGCTATTGCCAATGAATGTGGAATAGAACTAACTTTAAAAGAATTTGATGATGTTTCAAAGGAAGTTTTACAGATATGTAAATTATCTCCCTCAGGGGAACATTTTATAGAGGACCTGCAGATGGCAGGAGGAGTTTCAGCAGTTATGAATGTTTTACATGAAAATAACTGTTTGAAGGAAGCTCCTACTGTAATGTTAAAACCCCAGCTGGAAGTTGCTAAGATGAGCAGGGTATTAGACAACGATGTCATTCGAAGTTTTGAAAATGCCTATTATAAAAATGGCGGATTAGCCACTCTATACGGGAATTTAGCGGCAGATGGAGCCATTGTTAAAGCCGGGGCAGTAGATAAAACAATGACTAAACATTCTGGACCTGCCAGAGTCTTTGAAAACGAAGAGGACTCGGTAAAAGCTATCTTAGGAGGTCAGATAAAAAAAGGCGATGTAATTGTCATAAGATATGAAGGTCCAAAGGGAGGACCGGGGATGAGGGAGATGTTAGCTCCTACTGCCACGTTAGCTGGAATGGGACTGGATAAATATTGTGCTCTTATCACAGACGGCAGATTTTCCGGAGCCAGTCGTGGAGCAGCAATTGGTCATATATCTCCAGAAGCAGCCACCGGCGGACTTATCGGTCTTGTAAAAGAGGGAGATCTTATAGAGATCGATATTCCCAATAGATCTATCTCTTTAAAAGTCAGTGACAGTGAGATAGAAAAAAGAAAAGCCACCTTTAAGCCCCTGGTAAAACAGGTAGAAAGCAGCTACCTCAGAAGATACCAGCAGGTTGTCAGTTCAGCCAGTAAGGGAGCTGTCCTTTTAAAAAATTATTAATTTTATTTATGATTGATATTTCAAGCTTACAAAGTCCATCATAATATTAAGGTATAATTCTTATTTTCTTTAAAATTCTATTTAAAATAAAGTATTTTGATGATTTTAAAGAAAAATTATGGCTGTTTGCCCGCCGGAGCAAACGATTATTAATTTCATTTAAAATTAATAACTACGGTTTTAAAGGCATGCACCATGGCAAAAGTTCAGTTATAAAAATAAATATTGTTAAGAAGGGAGTATTCAAATGAAAAATATTAATGGAGCTAGAATAATTTTAGAAATTTTATATAGACATGATTTAAATACAGTCTTTGGTTATCCTGGTGGAGCAGTAATACCTCTCTATGATGCTCTCTACGATTACAAAGATAAGATAAAACATATTTTTACAAGGCATGAGCAGGGTGCTACCCATGCAGCAGACGGATATGCCAGAGTCAGTAGAAAAACAGGAGTTTCAATAGCTACTTCGGGACCTGGTGCTACCAATACAGTTACCGGAATAATGACTGCTTATATGGATTCGACTCCCCTGCTGGTAATTACAGGACAGGTTCCAAGTACAAATTTAGGCAGTGATGCTTTTCAAGAATCTGATATTACAGGAATTTCTCTTCCTATAACTAAGCATAGTTATCTTGTGAGAACCATTGAAGATCTGCCTAGGATCTTAAAGGAAGCTATCTACCTTACAAATATAGGAAGACCCGGACCAGTCCTTGTGGATATTCCAAAAAATATTCAGTTGGAGGAGATCTCCTATGAAAAGTTTGAACAACTTTACAGGGCTGAAAATAACCCGACTTCTACATACCATCACTTATATGAGAGTCCGGAGACTAAATCCATAGAACTTATGACAGATATGATCAGAGAGAGCAAAAGACCTATTATCCTTTCAGGAAATGGTATTGTTAAATCAAAAGCCCAGGAAACATTAAAAAAAGTTATTAAAAAATTTGATATTCCCATGACATCTACCCTTTTGGGATTAGGAACCCTCCCCCACCATGATATTCATAACCTTCATATGCTGGGAATGCATGGTACACCATATGCCAACTATGCTGTAGATGAAGCTGATCTGGTGATAGCTCTGGGGATGAGATTCGATGACAGAGTCACTGGAGATGTCCAAAGATTTTGTAAAAATGCAAAAATTATACATATAGACATCGATGAAGCTGAAATAAACAAGATAAAGGAAGCAGATCTGCATATTGTTGGAGATTTAAATTGTATTTTAAAAAAACTTTTAGAATCTCCCTATGAAAAACAACACCCTCAATGGATCGACAGGATTTTAGAGTTGAAAAATAAATTTCCCCTTTCCAGAGAATTTTCTGCAGGTAAAATCAGTCCCCAGGATCTGATCTCCAAAATAAGCCAGGTAACTAAAGGTAACGCTATCGTCTGTACAGATGTCGGGCAGCATCAGATGTGGACAGCCCAGTATTATGAATTTAACAGACCTGATAGTATTGTAACTTCTGGAGGGGCAGGAACCATGGGATTTGGATTACCAGCTGCCATAGGAGCTAAACTTGCTAATCCAGACAGGGAGGTTGTTGCCATTGTAGGAGATGGGGGATTTCAGATGAACTCCCAGGAACTTATGACCATCTCACAATATAATTTAGATATTAAGATCATCATTGTAAATAATTCTTTCCTTGGGATGGTCAGACAGTGGCAGGAGATGTTTCATGACAAAAGATATTCCTTTGTTGATCTGGAAATGAATCCTGATTTTGTAACTTTAGGAAAAGCCTACAGCATCGATTCATATAGGGCAGAGAATACCCCCCTCCTGGACGATCTTCTAAAAAAAGCATTTGAAGTCAACAAACCGGTATTGATAGACTGTGTTGTTACAAGGGAAGAAAATATTTTTCCTATGATACCACCTGGGAAATCAGTACATGAGATGATTTTATCAAAGGAGGACAGATGAGAGAATACCAAGTTTTAGTTATTATGAAAGACATTCCAGGGGTATTGTCTAAAATTTCTGGATTATTTTCTAAAAGAGGTTTTAATATCAATGGAATTACTTCTGGAGTCAGTGAAAGAGATGGTTTTTTCAGAATGACTATCTCTGTTATAGGAAATAAAAAAATTATAGAACAAATTAAAAAACAGGTTGCAAAACTTGTGGATGTAGTGGAAGTACAGATTTTTGACAAGGAAAGAACCATCAAAAGAGAGCTGATTTTAGTCAAAATAAAAACCGACTTTAAAACCCGTACTGAACTTATTGAAGTTGCTGAGATATTTAAAGGGAAAATCATCGATATTTCCCACGAATCATTGATTATAGAGTTAATTGGAGATTTAGATAAAATCGACGGTTTTTTAAGGCTGGTCCAGAAATTTGAGGTTTTAGAGATCTCAAGAACGGGAATAACCGCTATGCACAGGGGAGAAAAACAATAAATAACTATTGAATCAGGAGGAGCTATTATGACAGAATTAAAAGTTTTAGAGGGAAAAAAATTAACCGTAATAGGATATGGAAGCCAGGGGCATGCACATACACTTAACTTAAAAGATCTGGGAATGGACCTGACTGTGGGGTTAAGGGAGGGATCTAAGTCTTGGGAAGAGGCAGAAAAAGCAGGAGTGAAGGTAAAAAAAATATCAGAGGCTGTAAAAGATGCCGATGTAGTTATGTTTTTAACTCCAGATGAAGCCCAGCCTGCTGTATATGAAAACCATGTAAAGGACAATTTAAAAGAAGGAGCATATTTAGGATTTGCCCATGGATTTAATATTCATTATAAAAAAATCGTTCCCGCTGGGAAAGTTAATGTATTTATGGTAGCTCCTAAAGGACCCGGGCATATGGTCAGAGAAATATTTGAAAAAGGACACGGAGTTCCCTGTTTAACAGCGGTATATCAGGATATCAGCGGAGATACCAAAGAGGTTGCTGATGCATGGGCTAACGGGGTAGGAAGAAAGGTCGGTATCATTGAAACTACCTTTAAAGAGGAAACCGAAACAGATCTATTTGGGGAGCAGGCTGTACTCTGCGGAGGAGTTACTGAACTTATGCAGGCCGGATTCGATACCCTGGTAGAAGCCGGATACAACCCTGAAGTGGCATATTTTGAATGTGTACATGAGATGAAATTAATCATCGACATGGTATATGAAAAAGGATTTGCCAAGATGAGAGATTCTATATCAAATACTGCTGAATATGGTGATTATGTTACCGGAAAGAAGATTATTACAGATAAAACCCGTGAAACTATGAAGCAGGTTTTAGGAGATATTCAAAATGGTCAGTTTGCAAAGGAATTTATAGATGAGACAGAAACTGGATATAAATTTATGAAAGGTGAAAGATCTAAATATTCCGATTCTAAAATCGAAGAAGTTGGATCAAAGATGAGACAGATGGTCTTTAAAGGATCTGCCAAAAATCATATGTAAACTGCAATCTCAGATAGAGGAGGAATTCATTTCTCCTTTTTTTAATATTCATTTTCTAAATGTCCTGTCACCCGATCTTCATATACTATTGCTAATAATTTTATCAGAGAGTATAATAATATTAATTACCAAAAACAAGAAGAGACACATCGGAACCTGTATTAGACAAAATAGGAGGCACTAGAGTTCTTATATATTAAATAATTTCGGAGGATAGAGGATTGGAAAAAATATTAAATTTTAAAGAATTAAATACTTTAGATAAAATAAAAGTAGTAGCTTACAGTGTGAGGGAGGACGAATTAGAAGCTTTTAATAGATTTGCTGATTTATATAACATAGAGTTAAAAATCGTAAAAAAAGGAGTGTCCAGCTCAAATCTAGATGAATCTTTAGGGTACGAATACCTTTCTTTTGTAGGAAGCTGTGATTTAGGAAAAGAAAATCTGGAAGTTCTTAAAAAAAATGGAATTAAATTTATTGCCAGCAGAAGTATAGGTTACGATAACGTAGATTTAGATATAGCTACAAAACTTAAAATTAAAGTAAGTAATTCTTCCTATTCTCCCTATTCCGTTGCTGAGTTCACAGTGATGTCTATGATGAACTTGCTCAGATATCTTCCTCTTGCGATAAAAAAGGTAGGAATCAACGATTTTTCTCTGAAGGGTCTAAAGGGAAGAGAATTGCAAAATCAAATTATAGGTGTGATCGGAACAGGTAAGATCGGTAAAACAGTGATTAAATGTCTGAGTGGTTTTGGATGTAAGGTTATTGCCTACGACCCTTTTCCTTCTCATTTAGAGAATATAGAATATGTTAGTTTAGAGGAATTAAAAAAACGGTCGGATATAATAACCCTGCATATTCCAATGACCGGGGAAAACAGGCATATGATCGATTCAAAGTTTTTATCTTCTGCAAAAGACGGAGTATTGATAATTAATACTGCCAGGGGAGAACTTATTCATACTAAAGATCTTGTGGCAGGATTAAAATCAGGAAAAGTCGGAGGAGCGGCTCTAGATGTTCTGGAGGGAGAGGATGGAATTATATTTAGAGATTGTTCCAGGAGGCAGATTGATAACGATAGTTTGGTGATTTTAAAGAATATGCCCAATGTTCAGATAACTCCCCATCAGGCCTTCTTTACACATCAGGCTGTATCGGATATGGTAGAAGTTTCCCTGAAAAATTTACTGGAATTTTCTTCTACAGGAGATGCAGGTAATTCTGTGAATTAAAATTTAAAAAAATGGACTTATGAAAATATATGAATTTATAGAAGCAGAGAAAAATTTCTCTGCTTTTCCTTTTTTTATGTTGTAAAAAATTATGCCTTATAAGTGATTATATAAAAAGTTATCATCACTTATAAAATATAAATTATTATCTACCCCTTTTTATCTGTCCTATATGTCAATCTAATGTAAACAAATAAGAAAAAGTTTGAAATAGAGTAAGAAACATTGTATTCTAAGTTATAAAATATTATTTTATAAATAATAAGGGATGAGGTGGTTATTAATTGAAAGTATTAATTGTAGAAGATGACATAGATATCAGAGAATTAATTAGTTTTTTTATGGAGAAAGAGGGATATGAAGTCCTTGAAGCCGGTGACGGGATGACAGGATTAAAGTTAGCTAAAACTTATCATCCTCATATTATTATATTGGATCTTATGCTTCCTAATTTAGACGGAAAGAGTCTGGCTCAAATGATAAAAAAATCAGAAGAAAAATATGGTAACCCCAAGATAATCATGCTTACAGCCAAAACTGATATAGAGGATGTATTATCAGGTCTCGAGGTAGGAGCAGATGATTATATGAAAAAACCATTTGACCCCAGAGAGTTGGTTTTACGGGTAAAAAAGCTTTTAAACCGTGAAACTAAAATCAGCACCAAGAAATATATGTTTAAAAATATAACTATAGACACCGATAAACACTTGATTTTAGAAGATCAAAATGAAATTCCTATGTCTAAAAAAGAATATGACCTTTTACTTCTTCTTATAAAAAATAAGGGATTAGTATTAACCCGGGATAAGATCTTAGACAAGGTATGGCAGAGTAACTATTATACAGGTGATCGTACTGTAGATATGTATATTTCAAAAATCAGAGATAAGGTGAAGAGTATCTCAAAAGATATTAAAACGATCAAGGGGGTTGGGTACAAATTAGAAGAAAAGATTTTATAATAATAATTTTTATCCTCCTAATAGAGGTCCTTTATGTAAGATGGAATACCGATAAATTATCGGAACTCAGCATTAAAAATGTGGAAAATTCCCTTAGAAATGATGCTTATTTAATCAAAAATATTATTTTACAAAATCCATCTGGAAATTATGGTGACCTCTTTAAAAAAACACAAAAAAGATTTACTATCATAGGTTTAGATGGAGAAGTTTTATTTGATAGTATGGAAGAGAAGTCTATCGACTCTATGGAAAATCACCATAATCGGCCTGAAATTTTAAGTGCACTAAAAAATAACGAAGGCATATCCACACGAAAGAGTGAAACTACTAAAAAAGAGATGATATATTTCGCTCTTAAATTAAATCCATCTCAAATTATTCGTGTTTCTGTTATATCTAATAATGCTCTTAGACACGTAAAACTCAGCACTTATATACATATTATCTTATTCTCACTTTTAAATCTCTTTGCACTTATAAGTTATAGATTTTATTTAAAGCGCTATCTCTTTGAAAGGATCGACCAAATAAAAAAGATGTTAGAAGACGGCAATGAGATCAAAGAAGTGGTCTCAAAAGATGATAGGTGGCTGTTTAAATTTTGGGAAGTTATTAAGGAATGGCAGGATAACAACCTTAAAAATATAGAAAAATTAAAGTTAGAAAAAGTTAAATTAAATAATATTATCTCATCTGTAGATATGGGAATCATCTTAGTCGATTCCGAAAAAAAAATTAAATTAAAAAATGATGCCATTAATTTTATCTATATAAAGGAAGATATTAAAAATTATAAAAAAGACATCAAATATCCCGAAATTATTAAATTTATAGACCGGTTGATCTCAAAAAAAGAAAATAATATCTCTGAAGTCTATTTAGAGGATATTCAAAAATATATACTGCTCAGGGGAAAATATATGAAATCCCGGGAAGAGTACCTTTTTACCATAAAAGATATCACTAGAGATAGGGAAACATTGGAAATACAAAAGAATTTTATTACCAATGTAGGACATGAATTAAAAACTCCTCTAACTAATATTACGGGATATTTAGTTGCACTCCGAGAGGAGGAGGATTCCCATAAAAGAGATAAGTTTATTAATACCATAGAGAGAAATGCACTAAAACTGGATAATATTTTAATGGATTTTTTAAACTTATCCAAGATAGAGAGCAGTAAAGTCGTAAATTTAGCTCCTATTCATGTGAACCTTCTCATAGATGAGATCAATAGATCCCTTGAAAATCAAATTGAATTAAAAAAAGTTGATCTATCCTACAAGCTGGATCTGCAATCCGACTACATTAGGATAGATTTTGAAAAAACTACCATGATTTTAAAAAATCTTATTGAGAATGCTATTATTTACAATGTTAATACTCCTAGAATAAAAATTACCATGGAAGAAAAATTTGATAAATATAAAATTTCTGTAAAGGATAACGGAATCGGGATGAATAAATCCGATACCTATAAGATATTCGACAGATTTTATAGGGTAGATAAGGCAAGGACCAGCAATGTAGCCGGCACAGGTTTGGGCTTATCTATAGTTTATGAATTAGTTCATCTATGCGGCGGGGATATAGATGTCAAATCAAATAAAAAGGGGACTTTATTTACCTTTACTATGATAAAATAAATAGCAACGTGACGTTGCATCCAGACAAGTTTAATTTTTAGACTATAAAAAAAATGGAAAGTGTATGGGTACACTTTCCATTTTTTAAATTGAACTAAGTTCTATAATATGGGTATCATAGAATTAGAGTTATGAAAATATTATAAAATAAAAACGGGGGAAGAAAATGAAAAAATTATTTATGTTAATTTTCTTATTATTAAGTTTAGCAGCTTATAGTAAGGATAAAATCAATGTAGGAGTAGTCCTTTCTAGTGGAGGATTAGGTACAGGGTTTAATCAAATGGCTTATGATGGATTGAAAAAAGCGGAAGGTGAGGGACTTATTACTTTTAAATATGTAGAACCTTCTAATATAACAGAAGATTTAGTTTTTTTAAGAGATTTTTCAAGGGAAGGCAACTATGATCTTGTCATTGGAATGGGAAGTGTCGTAGCTGAATCTATAAAAAAAGTGGCCACTGAATTTCCAGATCAAAAATATGCCATTGTAGGCGGTACAATTACCGTACCTAATACTGTTACCATTGATTTTGCTGAACAAGAGATGAGTTTTTTAGCAGGTGCACTGGCTACTATGATGAGTGACAGCAATAAAATCGGTGTACTATTAGGAATGGACAACAGATCTTTCAACAGATTTAAACATGGATTTACCCAAGGTGCAAAATATGTAAATTCAGATGTTATGGTTATTACATCTTATATGCCTACAACCAGCAGCAATCCTTTTAACGATCCTGTTACAGGAAAAAATATCTCTAATCTTATGATATCCAGAGGAACTGATGTTATTTTACAAGTTGCTGAAGGTACCGGACAGGGAGTTTTCGAAGCGGCTAAAGAGGAGAAAATCTACGCTATCGGGTCTGATATAGACCAGGATGGAGAAGTTCCAGGTACTATTTTAACTTCTGTTAGAGTAAGAATTGATAATGCCGTTTATAACCTGACTAAAGAAGTTAGAGAAGGTAGATTTAAAGAAGGATACAGACAATCCGGGCTGGCTGAAAATGGAGTTTCCCTGACTGATTTTAACCATACTAAGAAACTTATTGGTTCTAATAAGTTAGCTAAATTAGATAAGATGACTAAAGATATTATCTCTGGAAAAATCATAGTTTCAGAATAAGATTCCAAAACAATGATGTTGATTTAACCTTAAAAAACAACTTAATTATATTAATTAAGTTGTTTTTTTATTTTCAAAAATTATATTTATTAAGTGATGATAAGAATTAAAGATTTTTATGAAAATATCATCACTGTATTATTATAATTTATATAATAACTGAACTTTCATCATGGTGCACGCATCAAAAACCATAAGAATTACATCTTAATATTATTGCGGGTTTTATAAACGCGAAACATCAGTAGTGATTAGTTGTTAAACTTATAATCCCTTATTAATTATATTTTATCCTGGATTATCAATTTAATCTTTCGCAATAAAAAATATACTTTGCATGAACCTAATTATAATGTTAAAATATACAGTATTATAATTTATAAGTGATGAATTAGGAGGAAGATATTATGACATATACACTGATAGCTACTGCCACAATGGGAGTAGAAAGTATATTAGCTCAAGAGATAAAAGATTTAGGATTTAAAAATGTCGTTACCCACAATGGAAGGGTTGAATTTGATGGTGGGATAGAAGATATAATCAAGGCCAATATCTGGCTTAGAACTGCCGATAGAGTTTACCTAAAGATGGGAGAATTTAAGGCTTTTACCTGGGATGAGTATTTTGAGAAAGTAAAAAAAATGGACTGGATTAGTATCTTACCAATCAATGCAGAATTTCCGGTTTCATGGGTTAGTTCTGTTAAATGTAAACTTTTTTCAAAATCTGATATGCAGAGGATGGCTAAAAAAGCTATTGTTGAAAAATTAAAAATTCAGTATAAACATGATTATTTCAGTGAAGACGGAGGTCTTTATAGGATAAAAATTATTGGAAACAAAGATAATTTTGTAGTGATGATCGATACTTCTGGTGTACCTTTACACAAAAGGGGATATAGAGCTCATTTAAACGAAGCTCCTATGAAAGAAACTTTAGCTGCAGCACTTGTTAAATTATCTAAATGGAATGGCGGAGAACGTCCTCTTGTGGATCCTATGTGTGGTACAGGAACTATCTTGATAGAAGCTGCCATGATTGCTAGAAATATCGCTCCTGGCGTAAATAGGAGGTTTGCTTCTGAAGATTGGCATATTATCGACGAACAACTTTGGTTAGATGCCAGAGATGAAGCTTTTACCCATGAAGATTATGAAAAAGAAGTTAGGATCTATGGATCGGATCTAAATGGTGAAACTATTGAAACTGCTATAGAAAATGCTAAATTAGCTGGTGTGGAAAATGATATATTATTTGAACAAAAACATCTATTAGAATTTGAATCTATGGCTGAATACGGATCTCTTATTACCAATCCACCATATGGAGAACGTTTATCTGATTTAGACCAGGTAGAAAAGTTATACAGAACATTGGGAGATATTTGCAGGATGAGATGTAAAAAATGGTCTTATTATATAATTACATCCCATGATGGCTTTGAAAAATTATTTGATAGAAAAGCCGATAAAAATAGAAAATTATATAATGGTAATTTAAAGTGTAGATATTACCAATACTATGGTCAAAGACCACCTAGATTAGAAAAAAATTAATTATTTTTAAGGGTAAGACGAGTGTTGTCTTATCCTTTTTTTTTAGTTATCTAATCTGTAAATTTATTTATATTGATATACTAATGTTAAAATTAAATACATTTAAAATCTTATACATTTTATCTATGTATAGTATTGGTATTTTATTTTCTGGATATTAATTTGTATAATTAGTGAGTAAACCTTATCAGTTGCTAGTTAATAATTTTTTAATTGCTGTTTATTGGTGATTAGTTTTATATAGTGTAGATAAATCTTGTTTGATTTTGAATTTAAAAAATAATCTTAAATAACAGACAGAACTATCTTTAATAATTTATAGTTGTTTTATGTATTATTGTTTTATGTATTATGTAGAGCTTTTTATAAAAAAAGATATATTATCTCTAGAGCAGCAAATACAGGCTGGAAAAAGGAAATCATTTTTTATTTTTATAATAAATAGAGGATTGTATAACTAAGCCTATTAATTAACGGATATTTTTTTATGTGTAATAAAGGATTATAAAGAAAGCTTATTTTTATTCGGCTAAATAAAAATGAAAATAAAATAGATTTATAATAAATAAAGGATTGTATATCTAAACTATATTTTCCTGACTTTAATTATTTTAGGCTGATTAAAGCCCTTTAAAAATAAAGGATAGTTAAAAAATAAAATTATAATAAATAGATGATGTTAAAATAATTATAAATATATTTTATTAGTGATTATAAACGGAATCAATAAAATAAAGGGTATAAAGAAACTTTATAAAATAAAATGAAAAGATAATGAAATATAATAAATGAAGGATTATAAATATAAGCCTAATTCTACTAAAGAGAATAATAAAATAAAATATAATAAATAAAGGATTATATTATTAACCTTTTATTTATTGGGTTTAAATTAAGTTGATAATACAGTGATGATAAAGCACCCTTGAATTATCAAGGAAATAGCTGATAGTAAGTTTAGATATTAATTATAAATAATAAGGGATGAATAATAAACTCCTAAAGATACTATGGTTAATAAATTATAGTAAATAAAGGATTATAATAAAGGCCAGTAAAAGATCGGTTGAGCTGGTTTTTTAAGAAAAACCAGATTATAAATAATACGTGATAATAAAAATAAAACTTGAAAAAACGTTGAAAAAATGTTATAACCTGTAAAGGATGATAAAATTATAAATTGAAAATGATGATAAGGTGGGGAAGGAATGTCTGAAAAAAAACAAGGATCTCTATTAGAAATATTAGAGATAGGGAACAAAAATGACCTTAGTATAGATATCAAAAGTTATAAACCTAAAACTATCCCGACTAAAACAGTGTCTTTATATTTGGAAGACATGGATATAAGAGATACGATTAATCAACCTTTTTTATTCATAATTTTACCATTTTTTACATCTAAAAGGCAGAGAAATGTAAACTTGGTATATGAAATAGCCAATGCAGGGATTAAATTCGGATCTTCTTTGAGTACGGATAATTTTGAAGGGATAAGAAATCAGCAGCCTTCAGATTTTGAAAAGAATGTGTTTTATTTTATTTTATATAAATTTCAAGAAATTTTGGCTGATGATCCTACAAAGGAGTATATCACCTTTAATATCGAGGAAGTTATAGATTACCTGGGATTAAAGTTTTCTATGAAATATTATAGAAAGATGGAAGAAACTCTATATAATTTACAGGCAACTACATATAAAATATTGATCAGAAATAAAAAAGCTGCAGGGAATATAATCAGAGAGGTTTATAAAGAACCTCTTAATTTGGTGAAATATGAAAAATTTAAGGAAAAAAATATAAAAACAAATAAGATGAAAGTTTACTATAAGGTCAGATTAGATCATAGAATAATAGAGGAATTGAGGATAAAACATTACTCTATTTTTGATAGACATCAACTGAATGTCTTGAGAAAATCTGATAGAGCTGCAGAAAAAATATATCAGTTTTTAAGTATGAAAAGATTTGCCAATACTGAAGGTGAATTTAGGATAGAAACTTTAGCAACTATAATTCCATTAACTCTAAAGAGCAGGATAAGAAAGGTGTTAAAGACTGGGGAAATCAAGGAATATGAAGTAAGTAAGATGAAACAGGTGATGAAAAGAATAAATAAATCTTTTGATGCTTTAGTGGAAAAAGGTTATCTTTTAACCTATGAAGTCTACCCTTTGAAGGCAGAAAAAAGTTATGCCTATAGATTTAAGTACAACGTGGATAAAGATGGAGAATGTCATATTTCCGATTATATTTTGAAGGGGAAAAAGAAAAAAGCCCTGAAAAATTCAGCACTAAAACAGATCAGATTAGAGGTACCCAATGAGGTATATAAAACAATTATTAAAGATATCAACGAGATGTCGGAAGCTGCTCTAAAAGCTATAACCAAGGCAAAAAGGAATATATTTGTTTCTAAAAATTGGAATAAAAGAGCAGAGAATAAGATTATAAAGTTATATAATGAAGAGGGAGAAAAGGTAGCAATACATATTTTAGATATTCTATATTCAAACTTAAAAACTGATATATCTAAAACTCTGGTGGCTTATATCAATGGGATCTTAAAAAACGTAAAAGGTGATAAAGATCTTTTGGAGGATATAAAAACATCTAAGAGGGAAGACAAAATCAAAAGACCTAAGATAGTCAAGGAGAAACAATCGCATCTGGAGATAATAGAGGCTGAGATAGTGGAACCTCCTAAACCAAAGGTGGATGAAGAGGTTGACTTGAATAATCCAATCTATAAAGTTTTGTTGGAACTATATGAAAAGATGGAAGAAAAGGAAAAAGAAGAATTATTAGTAAAGGCAAAGAAAATGTTTGAAGTAGATTCAAATATAGAAAAATTTATGCCGATTCACCAGAAAATTTTCAAATCAATAGAAAAAATTTATATATTGAAGATATTAAAGAAAGAAAAAGGATTATAATTTATAAATGATTAAAATAACCATCATTGATATTTTATAAGAGATAGGGTATAATTATCAAAGCTATATTTAAAGGAGGGTACCATGAATAACTGTATATTTGTAGGAGTAGCAGGGGGAAGTGGATCTGGAAAAACAACAGTTGCTCATAACCTGATAAAGGCATTTAAATCAGAAGACGCAGTACTAGTTGAACAAGATGCATATTATAAAGAATTGAAGGAATTATCCATAGAGGAGAGGGCAAAAGTCAATTTTGATCACCCTGAATCTATAGAATTTGACCTTATAAAGAAACATTTGATGGATTTAAAAGATGGAAAAGCTATAGAGAGACCTATATATGACTTTAAAACTCATTCAAGAAAAGAAAAGATGGTAAAAATAAATCCATCTAGAATAATTGTTATAGAGGGGATTTTAATCCTGTCTATTCCAGAGATAAGAGATATGCTGGATGTAAAAATATTTGTTGATACCGATGCAGATGAGATGCTTTTAAGAAGAATCGAAAGAGATATCAATGAAAGAGGGAGAACCTTTGATTCGGTAAAAAAACAATATTTAGAAACTGTAAAACCAATGTATTTAGAGTTTTGTGAACCATCCAAGAGATATGCCGATGTGATAATACCTAGAGGTGGAGAGAATAAAATAGCTATAAACATGATTATAGCTAAATTAAAGAGGTATCTTCAAAAAGGGAGCCTAAGTTAATGAATATCTATTCCTGGAATGTTAACGGGATAAGAGCAATTCAAAAAAAAGGTTTTGTGGAGTGGGTCTTAAAAGAAGATCCTGATATTCTGTGTGTTCAGGAAACAAAGGCACAAATAGAGCAATTAGAGGAAAAACTAACCCAGATAGATGGGTATAAATCTTATTTTTTTTCAGCTGAAAAAAAAGGATATTCAGGAGTTGCGGTATATACAAAAATAGAACCTTTAAATATCAGGAATATGGATATTAAAGAATTTGATTTTGAAGGTAGATATATGGAATTAGAATATAAAGATTTTAATCTGATCAACTGTTATTTTCCCAACAGTCAGTCTGAAGGGAAAAGATTGGATTATAAATTAAGATTTAACACTGCTATAATGAAAAGGTGCAATGAACTGGTTGATCTGGGAAAAAATATAATTTTATGTGGTGATTTAAATGTAGCACATAGGGAGATTGACCTGACTAATCCTAAAAAAAATGAAAAAAATCCAGGATACCTGCCTGAAGAAAGGGATTGGATGACCAAATTTTTAGAATGTGGTTATATAGATACTTTTAGATATCTTCAGCCTGAAGAAACTAAATATTCGTGGTGGTCTTATAGATTTAAAAGCAGGGAAAAAAATATTGGCTGGAGAATAGATTATCATATTGTTAATGAATCATTTGTAAATAATATAGAGGATGCCGTCATATTAAATGATGTAATGGGATCTGATCATTGCCCTGTTGTATTAAGGGTATCAGTAGAATAGGAGTGATGTGAGATGGTAATAGTCGTTAAAAATTTTATAGACCAAGATGCAGAGGTACTTTACTTAAATATTATGAACAACTTGAAAAGAGATGTAAAAATAACATTAGATTTTAAAGGAATTGAAAAGACTACTTATGATTTTTTAGAAAATACAGTGGGAAAAGTAATTGAAGAAAAAGGATTTGAATCGATCCAAAATAACATCAGGTTTAGAAATGTGGATACAGGAATAAAAGAGATGTTATCTAAATTAATTAAAGATATGAATAAGAAATAAAGTCTGGGATCTCCTAGACTTGTTTTTTTTAATAAATTAAAACTGAACTTTTGCGATGGTGCATGCCTTCAATATTTACAGGGCTTAATTAGCACAAAACAATAATTATAATAAATAGGTGATGATAAAGGATGATAACAAAAGATGGGGAAAAAAATAAAAAAATAAGTAAAAATCATGAGAATGAAGTTATTATAGATTTCTTAAATTATAGTGATATGAAAATAATTCAAAGAAATGATTATCTTAATTTTTCTATAGATTCAGTATTAATATCTAACTTTTTGACTATAAATAAAGGAAGGAAAAATATAATGGATTTAGGGACAGGGAATGGTGTAATTCCAATGCTCCTGTCAAAGAGGACTAAGGCTAAGATAGTGGGGATAGAAATACAGGATACCTCAGTAGATCTGGCCTGTAGGAATATCATCCTCAATAAATTAGAATCTCAGGTAGAAGTAGTCAAAGGTGATATAAAAAATATACAATCACAATTTACAGACCAGAGTTTTGATGCTGTGGTAACCAACCCGCCGTTTTTTAAATTTACTGGAGATAAAAATCAGTTGAACAACTTAGATCAGCTGACCTATGCAAGGCATGAAATTTTAATTAATTTAGAAGATATAATAAGAGCTGGGAGTTATCTGCTGAAATTCAGAGGGAACTTTACCATGGTGCATAGAGCAGATAGATTGATAGATATCTTAGAACTTATGAAGAAATATAAGATAGAGCCCAAAAGAATAAGGTTTTGCCATACAACAAGGAATAAGGCGGCTAAAATCATATTAGTTGAAGGGTTAAAGGGTGCCGAAGCAGGTTTAGTGATTCAGCCTCCTCTTTATATTAATAATGATGACGGTTCCTACACAGAAGAAGTTCTGAAGATGTTTGGTAAAATATAACAAATAAGGGATGATAAAATAAACTTATCATCCCTTATTTGTTATACTGGCTTTTTTTTAAAATCAAATGATTTTGAATTTTATATTTTTACAGAGTATACTATGAAAAAAGGAGGGGGCATCCATGATTGAATTTGATAAATTAGATGAATTTTTTAAAAGAAAAATTATATTGGAGGGAGAATATAGCGGGGTCTACTATGACCTGCATTTACATACGATAGCTTCAGATGGTTTTTTAAATATAAAATTTTTGAAGAGTTTTTTAAAAGAGAAAAATCATTTGATATCTATAACGGATCATAATGAGATTAGAAAGAGTATTAAATCCTTTGAAGTGGAAGGCATAAATTCTATCCCTGGAATAGAGATAGGCTGTGAAGATGGGATGGAGATATTAGCTTATTTTGAAGATCCCAGGGAATTGGAGGAATTTTATAAAGTTTATCTGGAACCTTATAAAAATAGGTATAGGATGGCAAAATCCTATAAATCATGGGAATATTATATAGAAGCCCTGGGAAAGTTTAAAACTCACACTTCTCTCCCCCATCTAAATGGATATGCACAAAAAAACTATATAAAAAATAAAAAATATTTAGAAGAAATAATAAAAGTTGTGGACTCTATAGAGACATATAATCATAGTTTAGATAAAGTTAGAAATTTAAGGGCCAGAGATCTAAGGGAAAAATACGATTTAAAAGCTACCTTTGGAAGTGATGCACATACCAGATTTGATATGAAATCCTATGCAAAACTTGAAACTAATGAAGTTTTTGAAGAGTTAAAGATTATAGAGGGAGCAAAGAAACTATATTCTATTATTGGATTAGGGGGGAAACACCTTAAATATATATTTAAGAAATAAATTGATAACTGAACTTTCGCCATGGTGCACACATTAAAAACCATAGAGTTTGCCCGCCTCCGGCGGGCAAACAGTTGTAATTTTTCTTTAAAATCATCAAAATATTTTATTTTAAATAGAATTTTAAAGAAAATAAAAATTACATCTTAATATCATTAATGGGTTTTCTAAGCGCGAAACATAAATTAATAAATGAAAAATCAAACGTAGCGGTACAAAAATTCATAACAGATCGTGGAAATGTTTAAATTATAAAAACTCCCCAGAATTCTTCTGGGGAGTTTTTATACATTGCATTTAATTTGATAATCCAGGAAATAGAAATAGCTTTATAGATCTATTAAAAAAAATAAAGAAAAGATATTATAATACTGTAAAATAAGAAAGATATTTTTAATATTGTTGATTTACTTTTTTTTAATTTATTTATATGTTTAGCTAAAAAAAGGATAAACTTAATTTTTTTCATCTCAAATGGAACCTTGTTTAGTGATCTGATAATCTGTTCTTCGTATTGTTCTTGAGTTTTCATATATAACACCCACTTTTATTTTTAAATTTAAAATACAATAAGGTAAAAAACCTTAAAAGTATTAATAATATAGTAACATATTTAACAGAAAGTTGGAAAGAAAATACACAGGAAAAAATAAATTACTTTGAGATTAAGAACTTTATGAGTATAATGTGAAGAAGAAAAAAATACAGTTGTTTTTTTCAAAAAACTGAAATAACTAAACAAAATTATGAAAATTTAAAAAAAATAGCACTGTTTCAGAAAAAAATGTTTGGATTTAACGGGTAAGTGTGCTATTATCAAATTGTGCAATATTTTTTTACTCTCGTAATTAAAATTGTGGAATATGTGAAAATATAGGGAGAAGCCAGCAAAATCAAGCTTAAAAACAACTTAAGAACAAATTAAAAGAATAAAATAGTGGTATTTTTTAATAATAAATTTGGAGGTAAATCATGTTTGAAATAATGAAAAAAGAGTATTTGTCAGAAAATATTGTGCTTATGGAT
This sequence comes from Psychrilyobacter piezotolerans, assembly GCF_003391055.1. Classification (NCBI taxonomy): domain Bacteria; kingdom Fusobacteriati; phylum Fusobacteriota; class Fusobacteriia; order Fusobacteriales; family Fusobacteriaceae; genus Psychrilyobacter; species Psychrilyobacter piezotolerans. The sequence continues at coordinate 66,270 of NZ_QUAJ01000006.1, read as the reverse complement.
ATTAAAGCTCCTAAATTAGCTAAAAAAGCTATGCCGGGACAATTTTTAATAGTAAAGGTAGATGAATTTGCTGAAAGAATTCCCTTGACTGTATGTGATTATGATAGAAAATATGAAACTATAACTATAATCTATCAAATCGTTGGAAAGAGTACAGAAGATATGGCAGCTCTTGAAGTGGGGGATCATTTCCAAGATGTAGTTGGACCTTTGGGACAGATGAGTGAATTTATCCACGAAGATATAGAAGAGTTAAAAAAACAAAAGCTTGTTTTTATAGCTGGAGGAGTAGGAACAGCACCGGTATACCCGCAGGTTAAATGGTTTGCAGAGCAAGGGATAGAAGTAGATGTAATAATAGGGGCAAGAAGTAAAGACTACGTTATCTTAGAAGATGAATTCAGAGCTTTAACACCAAATGTATATATATGTACAGATGACGGTTCTCAAGGGCTTCATGGTAGAGTAACAGATATGCTTTCTAAATTAGTAGCTGAAAATAAAAAATATGATCATGTGGTAGCAATCGGACCTATGATTATGATGAAATTTGTAGCTTTATTAACTAAAGAATTAAATATACCAACTACAGTAAGTTTAAATCCATTGATGGTAGATGGGACAGGAATGTGTGGAGCATGTAGAGTTGTTATCGACAATGAAGTAAAATTTGCCTGTGTAGATGGTCCTGAATTTGACGGTCATAAGGTAGACTTCGATGAAGCACAAAACAGACTTAGATTAAAAAAAGAAAATAAATTAGAACATGGTGAAAATAAAAATTGTCCTATTGAACATGAAGAAGTAACAGACCCTAAGAAAAGAGCAAACCCAAGGATGTTAGAGGCAACATCTAGAAGTAAGTGTTTTGACGAAGTTAACTTAGGACTTACTTTAGATGAAGCAGTGAGAGAAGCTAAAAGATGTTTAGAATGTAAAAACCCTAGATGTGTGTCGGCATGTCCTGTAGGAATTGATATCCCAGGATTTATCGGGGAATTAAAAGATGTAGAAGTTGGAAAATCAGCAGAAGTTTTAGCTAAATATACAAAGTTAGCATCTGTATGCGGAAGAGTTTGTCCTCAAGAAAAACAATGTGAAGGTGCTTGTATAGTAGGGATAAAGAACGAACCGGTAGCAATAGGACTTTTGGAAAGATTTGTTGGAGACTGGAGTTTAAATCATTTAGAAGTAAGTTCTACTCCTAAAAATGGAAAAAAAGTAGGAGTAATAGGAAGTGGACCAGCAGGATTAGCAGCATCAGCAGAGTTAGCTACTTTAGGGTATGAAGTAGATGTATTTGAATCACTGCATAAATTAGGTGGGGTATTAACATACGGTATTCCAGGATTTAGATTACCAAAAGATGTTGTAAATAGTGAAATTGGAAGAATCCAGAAATTAGGAGTTAATTTTCACACTAACATAGTAGTTGGAAAAACAACTACTGTAGATGAGTTATTAGATGAAGGATATGATGCTGTATTTATCGGAAGTGGAGCAGGATTACCTAGATTCATGGGAATCCCGGGAGAAAACTCAGTAGGAGTATTATCAGCTAACGAATTTTTAACTAGGGTAAACTTAATGGGTGGAAACAAGGCAGATTACCATACTCCTACAACTATCGGTAAAAAAGTAGCTGTAGTAGGAGCAGGAAACGTATCTATGGATGCTGCTAGAGTTGCTAAAAGATTAGGAGCAGAAGCTCACATAGTTTATAGAAGAAGTGAAGAAGAGATTCCTGCCAGACATGAAGAAGTAGAACATGCAATGGAAGAGGGAATAGAGTTCAACTTATTAACTAACCCTGTTGAAGTAATAGCTGATGAAACAGGACAAGTAACAGGATTAAAATGTGTTAAGATGGAATTGGGAGAAGCTGATGAAAGTGGAAGAAGAAGACCACAAGCAGTAGAAGGCTCTGAATTTATCATTGAGGCAGACACAGTTATCATGTCAATTGGAACTATGCCAAATGATTTAGTGACAGGAACTACTAAGGATCTTGAGTTAACTAGATGGAACACAATCCAAACTATAGAAAACAAAGAAACAGCAACTTCCAGAGAAGGAGTTTTTGCAGGAGGAGATATTGTAACAGGAGCTGCTACAGTAATCTTGGCTATGGGAGCAGGAAAAGATGCTGCCCACGAAATTGATGAATACATTAAAGGAAAAAATTAATTTTTTAGAATAAATTATAGTACAAAAAAGAAGCCGGTTGTATAAACTGGCTTCTTTTGTATAAACTGTTAAAAAATTAGGAGGGAAATATGGATCTAAGAAAATTTCTATATAAAGGCGATGATCTGGGAGTTACCTTCAAAGAAGACGGGACTACAAAAATAAAAGTTTGGGCTCCTAATATAAAAAATATTTTCTTGAATTTATATTTTAAACATGATTCACAGAGGCTTATTTTTTCTAAAAATATGGTTAAATTAGAGGATGATGTTTGGAGTATTATTTTAAAAGAGAGGGAAACGGGCTATACAAATCTGGATAAATTTTTTTATGATTTTAAAGTAGAGCATCTGGACGGAACTGTAAAATATGCTCTGGACCCTTATGCTAAGTCTATGGCAAGCTTTGTACCTGATGGTGATGTAAACAATATAGGAAAGGGTGCTATCATATCTATGGACTCAGAGGAAGCAGGAGTCAAGCCGACCAGTATAGGGATGTCTAATTTGGGGTCCCCTACAGACATGGTTGCCTATGAGATCCATATAAGGGATTTTACCATAGGTGTAGAGATGGAAGATGCAGGAACTTTTAAAGGGTTTTATGAATATGAAAAAGGAATAAATCACTTAAAGGAATTAGGAGTCACCCATGTCCAATTTTTACCTATACAAAATTATTTTACTGTAAACGAGGGAGAAAAAAAATATAGTGAGCTGGGGTCTTCGTATAATTGGGGATACGACCCGCATAACTACTTTACATTGGAGGGATGGTTAGCTGCAGACGCAGAAAATCCATATGGCCGAATAAAAGAATTACGAAATCTGGTGAATAAACTCCATGAAAATGGAATTGGAGTTATCATGGATGTGGTGTACAACCACACCTATAAGTGGGATATATTTGAAAACTTAACGCCGGGATCTTATTATCGTATGTTTGATGGGAGTATCTCCGGGGGAACAGGGGCAGGACCGACTTTGGAGAGCCGAAACCTTATGGTAAGAAAATTAATTATTGATTCAATAAGATTTTTTATAGATGAATATGGGATAGATGGGTTTAGATTTGATCTTATGGGCTTTATGGATATAGATACCATGATAGAGATTAGAAAAGCTGTGGGAGATAATATAATATTGCAGGGAGAAGCTTGGAATTTTACAGATCTCCCTGTCAATGAAGCTCCTGTAAAGGGGCATATAGCCAACTATCCCCACGGGATAAATTTGGCTGTCTTCAATGATAGTACCAGGGACTCCTATTTAGGAAAGATTCATGAACCTGGTTTTGTCCAGGGAAACTATGATTTTACAGATATATGCAGAGCTGGAATTATAGGAAATATAATAGATTATTATGATAAATCAGTGAGCATAAATCTCTATCACAGGTTTGCTTATTCCCCCGATGAAACTTTGCAATATCTGTCGATCCATGACGGTTTTACCCTTTGGGATAAGATTAATTTATCCTATAATGGAACCATGAAGGAAAGGATCCATCTGGCCAAGTTCAGTCTGGGAATGCTCCTTACCTCCCAGGGAAAGGTAATAATCCAAGGTGGAACAGAGATCGGTCTTACAAAGCCACTGGGAGCCATACATAAGCCAAAAGACCCGGAATCAGGCAGAGCTTATACATCGGAATTCATAAATTTTGATGATGATATCGGGGATATAACCCACTATCATGAAAATAGTTACTCCTCCTCTGATTTTGTGAATAAAATTAGGTGGGGGAGGAAGGAGAATATTCTGTTTAAGGGGCTGAATAATTATTGCGGAGGTTTAATAAAATTAAGAAGATGTGCCAATGCCTTTAGATATTCAAGTTCGGAAAATATAAAAAAAGGGCTGAAATTTATCCTGGTAGATGATTTTAATGCCTACAGGGTAATAGCCTATACCCTGGATAATACCATAGAATATAACTATGGGGCCGGGGTAGAGAGAATTCCATACAGTAAATTTTTAGTTATACACAATGCTTCCTTTGAAACTTTAAAATTAAAAGATGAGGAGTTTACCAGCGGGATGGATATCTTGGTAGATTCAAAAAATGCCGGTATTATTCCACTGAAAGATACAGAAATAGTGGTAGAAAATGGCATATTAATAATTACACCAAACACAACTGTAGTTTTAGGAGTCAGGGAAGAAAAATAAAAAAGCAACGTGACGCTGCATCCAGACAATCATAATTTCTTAGATAATTAAAAAGGAGCTGTAATTACAGCTCCTTTTGGTGTGTGTATAAATTTAGAAGTTCATATAGAACTTTGTTTTTTTCTGGTAATTATTTAAATCTCCGTTGATATAAACGATACTTTCGCCTTTAATACTGTTGATCAGATCTTTACTGAGATTTAGAGGGACAGCGGGACATCCCCAGCTCCTGCCCAATCTGCCATATTTATTTATATATGATTCTGTAGCATATTTTGCCCCGTGGATAACTATATTTCTTCTCATGGCATTGTCATTTATCCCTTTTTCCAATCCGTCTAATCTCATAGAGTACCCGTTCCTGCCTGTATAGGTAGTGGAAGTTTTAAAAAATCCAACTGAACTCTGAAGGGAGTCTATATTGTTTGAAAATGTTTTTGCAAATTCTCCCCCGGTATTTTTCCCATGGGAAACATAGGTATCAAAAATAACTTTTTCTTTTTTCAGATCGATGACAAACAACCTTTTTTCATTGGCTGATTTTGTATAGTCGATAATTGTCAAAACTTCTTTATTCTTTATGTCGATCTTTGACAATCCTTCAAGGGCTCTATTCAAAACTTTTTTATCCAATCTTGGTGTATTTAATCTTTTATATAGGTCATTATCCAGAAAAGTACTAAAACTCAGATTATAAACAAAAAAAATGGATATAAATAATATTAATTTTTTCATCTTACCTCTTACCTCCAAATGTTAAATTAAATTATGCGGTTATTCATTATATCACAAAAATAACATAAATGGTAGAATTGGATTTTTTGTTAATCTTCTATTTTCATGCTATACTGAAAAAAATTAGATTTTAATAGGGGGAAATATGACATTTAAAGAACTTTTTCAGGTGGGACAAAAATTTGAGGACTATGTAGAGGTGGCCAGCCAAGGTGAAAGGGAGAGAATTCCTAAAAATTATTCTAGAATAGAACTGCCTATGGACCTAATCGATGAGATTAAAGAGATCCAAGATAGGGTCTATATCTTAGCTAGTGGTGAGATGTGGTGCCCGGATTGTCAATTAAATATAACTGTAGCTAAAAAAATAACCGAAATCAACGATAACATCAAACTTTCTATAATATCTTTGGGAAGGGGAAGAAAATATTTGATGCCTCTGCTTAACTTAGAAGAATTTAAAATACCTACAATGGTAATTTTGGATAAAAATTTTAATCAGCTGGGGTTGTTTTTAGAACAGCCTAAAACTGCAAAAGAATTGGAAAAAAATGCTGAAAATGAATTATTTTATCTTAAGGGAAATTTTCTTAACGATACTGCCAGGGAACTGGTTCAATTAATTAAGGGATAAATTATTAAAAAAATCCCCTTAGATAAAACTTTAAATAAAAAAAATTAATTATTTTTTAAGATATATGGTAAAATAGAACCTCATAATTTAATTATTTCTTGAAAAGCCTAGGATAATATGTTATATTTAAACGTAGATAACATCTAACTTTTTTGAAAGATAGTTATGGAGGAGTGCACTATGATCTCATGGATTAAAAGATTTTTAAAGTTAAAAATAAAAATAAAAAAAATATAAACAGACTACAAAAAAAAATTAAAAGAGAGGGATTTTTCCCTCTCATTTTTTAGTTAGATCAGTCTATCTTAGGTCTTTTATTCACAAACTAAGATATATCTTTTAAAACTTCCCTTGGTAACTGCACATCTGTCAATTATTTTAAAACCTGATTTTTCAACCATATGATCCAGGTCTTCAAAGGTTATAAGGATCATTTTTTTAGAGATTCGTCTGGCAGTATCTATGATATCCTGCTGCTGTTCTTTGGTAATATGACTGAATAATCCGTAGGGAATATCCACTATAGAACTGTCATAATTTTCTTTTATTGTATGCATATCCTGGTGGGTGACTCTGGGTTCCAGATTAAAAAATCCTAAGTTTCTTTTGGCATTATTGGTGTTTTTTTCACTGATTTCAGTTCCCCAAATTTCATAACCCATAGATAATCCTTCTACAATTGTAGTTCCTACCCCGCAGCAGGGATCTATGATCCTTAAATTTTTATCCCCGTTAGCTGCGATATTTACCACTGTTTTAGCTACCCTTACACTTAGGGAATTGGAGTAACTGCAGGGTTTTTTTTCGTGGGTACTCCACAGATTATCATTTTTTTCATGGAGACCAAAGACCCATCTGCCCTTATGTTTACCTAAGGCTAAAACTAATTTAGGAGCTTTGATATCTGGGACTCCCATAATCTTATCTCCTATCTTACTGAGATATCCAAATCTTTCGCTGAAAGGCACATCAGCTTTTAAAGCTTTTATAAATTCAAGTCTAAAGTCATCTAATGTTATTATATTTTTTTCTAATTTTTTCAAAATATCTTGGAAATTTTCTTCTTCGTGGAAAACTTCCAATCGACTTTTAATAAAGGTGCTGTTAGAAGGATTAAAATTTATGTCAGATATTAAAATCTTATCCTTTGGTTCAGTATTAAAAATAGATCTCATCTCCAACATACAAAGTTCTTCTTCAAATGTAGGATAGTTAATTATATATATAAACTTCTTTGATTCTTTCATTCTGTTCAACTCCATCTTTTATTTGTATAGTATTATATCATAGATATAAAAAAAGAGCTTTTAATTAAAAAAACTCTAATCTATAAATACATCTTATTTAAATTTTAAATCCAGTTCCCTTTTACTATTATTTCCTAGTTCTTTACCGTTATTTCCTACTTCGGCCTTTAATTTTTTTATGAACATTCCCATCTCATCTGCACTTCCGGCTATTCTGTTAAAAATTGCCAGGTATTCAGTCAGGATAGGGTTATCTGTATCGTAGGGATATCTGATAATGTGATCAATCTCACTCCAAGCCTCTTCAAATACTGTCCTAGCCTGAATCTCTATGAAGGTCTCTTTAGATTTTGAAATATTAGCTCCAATGAGGTAGTGTACAGACCTATATCCGTACTCCCTTATTATAATTTCACAGTCAATATCCTTTAACTGGTCTTCTAAATTTTCCATATTATAATCACCGTATCTTACATTCAGCTGGGGGATCTCCTTGGTTTCCCAGATATCTGTGATACTCTTATGTAAGTTTATCCAGTCGTCTTTGAACAGGTGTAAAACTCTGATACCGATCAGGTCGGTAACAATCTTTGTATAGTTGGTTACGTCGATATTTAGATCGTGGTATTTTTTTCCTTTTCTGATAATCTTTTCAATCAGATGGCTGGGCTCTTTGACCCTTCTTCTCACAGAATGAACTAAAGGTACATCTATTAATTTAGAAACTATATGTTCGGCTTCTTTTTCTAACAGCGGAACTATTTTGCAATAATCGGCATAGATTTTATTTAAATTATCCCACTCCAATCCTGTAGAAGTAAAGTATTCTTTTGAAATGTCAAAGGTTTTAAAAAATTCGTCTTTATTTAATTTATGTATTTTTACTTTTTTCATTGATTTTCACCCCATAATAATTTTTTTTTTAAATTTATTTGAAGTTATCCACCCCTTGTTTTATCTGGTCTTCAACCCGATTAAACGTCAACTCACAATCAAAGTATAGCATAAAAAAAAAAAAAGGGGGCATTTTTCTGTATTTTGTAGTATAATCTTTTTGGAAGTAGATAGGTAACTGGTGTGCCTACCGGTCTTCAAAACCGAGTTTTGGCGTTAAGTCGTCATGGGTGGGTTCGATTCCCACATACTTCCGCCAAATAAAATTTTAAACATCCTGTGGGATGTTTTTTTTTTACCCAACAAATAAAAAATTGTAAAAGGTGGGGATTTATATGCTAAAAAAATATTTTAAAATTACTGGTTAGTCAGTTGTTATTTATACTTTTATAAATATCTATAATGAAAATTCTTAAATGAATTTGACATTAAAATAGAAAAGTGATAACATTAAAAATGTTAGTGAACACAAACATTAAGTGAGGAGAAGTTGAATGGGTAAACAAGATACAATAGAAAAAATTTTAAAATGTGCTATGAGTCTTTTCTCTCAAAAAGGATATACGCTTACCACAACAAAGGAAATAGCTAAAGAAGCAGGAGTTAGTGAAATGACGGTCTTTAGACATTTTGAAAGTAAGAAAAACTTATTTGAAAAAGTATTTAATGAATATGTTTTTTTACCAAATATCAAGTTTATTTTTGAAAATAATTTGGAATGGGATTTAGAAAAGGATTTACTCAAAATTAGTCATATTTATCAAGATATATTATCTAAAAATAAAAAGATAATTTTAATGGAATTAAAAAATAAAGAACTAACGTCAGAATTAAGTTCACCTTTATTTAAATTTCCAATAGAATTTAAAAAATTATTAATTGAATACTTTTATAAAATGAAGGAAAAAGATAATATAAAATACGATCCAGAAATCATAGCAATCAATTTTTTATCTTCTAATTTTGGGATATTTATTAGTTTTTTAATGGTAGATAATTTAACAGATGATATAGACATGGAAGTTAGTATTTCAAGTTTTGTGAGTGTATTTACTAAGGGGATAACCTCTTAGTATTTTTTTCTGAAATTTAAGTTAGTTAGTACTAACACTCATACATGAATTGAGATAAACTTAAAAGGAGGATGAAAATGAAAGCAAAATCAAAAATTAGAAACACTATGTTAAAATTTATAGCTAAACCTCGTATGAATAAGGTTTTGAAATTAGAACAAAATGTATATAATAATAAAAATTCATATAAGTCTACTGCAGCTTCTCCTGAGAGATTTGAAATATTATATGAAATGTTAAAACTAAAAGATGAAAATGTTAAACTACCGGGTTTTCCTAAAACGCTTCCAATTATAGCATCGAGTATTTCGGATATTAAAAATACATTGAATTTATTAAGTGAAAATAGTGGACATACTGCAAAAAAAGTTAATAAAGAATTTATAAAAGAGTTAGAAGAATATGCAAAATCACTTGGTGTTGCTTCAATAGGTTATACAAAGGTTCCAAGAAAATATATATTTAAAGATTTTGCAATAATGTATGATAATGCTATTGTTTTTACGCTGGAGATGGATAAGGATATAATAGAAACTGCACCTAGTTACAGTACTGGAGTTATGGTTCATAAGACTTATAATAAACTTGGAAAAATATCTATGAAAATTGCTGAGTTTTTAAGAAAAAATGGGTGCGATGTGCATGCTGCTCATCCATTAATGGGGCAAACGTTATATCCTGCATTAGGAGAGTTGGCGGGACTTGGGTTTCATGGAAATCATGGAATGCTAATAACGCCTGAATTTGGACCAAGAGTAAGGATAGCGGCTGTTTATACTAATATAGAAAATCTTCCTATCAATTTGAGTAATAAACATAAGTGGATAGAAGAATTTTGCAGTAAGTGTAAACTCTGTGAAAAAAAATGCCCAGGGAAAGCAATTTTTCAAAATCCAATAAAAAACGAATATGGAATTATTAAGAGTATTGATAGTTATAAATGCTTTAAAAATTTTTCTGAAAATCATGGATGTAGCATTTGTATTAAAGTCTGTCCATTTAACCAAGTAGGTTATGAGAAACTATATAATGTTTATAAAGCCAATAATACTAAAGATTAATTTAATGAACGCAATTAAGTCCCTAAATATTTTTTAGGGACTTTTTCTATAAATTTAGTTCCCTAAAATTATTGAAGAAAATTAGGGTGGGCAAGGAGTAATTAAGAACTTCCTCTTTCTGATTCTCCGATATCGCGAATATTAAAATAAATGATACTAAATTATTTATTTTATATGACTTTAAGAAAACTGTCCAACTTATTGTAGCCTATCCACTTTTATATTATATTGCTTATCGAAAGTTAATCAAACATAGATATATTTATATATGTTATAATAAGTTTAATGTAATATAAAAAAGGGTGGTTATATGAATAAAAAAAATATTATTATAGGTAAATCTGTAGTTGCTGAAAGTCTAGGATATCTATGTATGTTAGCTAGTGATATGCTTATCAAGTTACCTAGTGAACTTGAAGATAGTTTTAATTTTTTTATTAAAAATAACGTTTCTCTAGAAAGTATTGGAGAGTTATTTTTAGAAATTGATTGTATGCTTCCAACTATCAATTTTATTAATGTTTTAAAAACTATGGATGAAGACAAATTCATCTATTGTATATTAGGAGAGCGTGTTCCTATAGCTATTATTAAGAATAGAACCTTAGAAGAGATAAAGGATGTTGGCCTTCGTGAAAATACCTTATTTTGTTTGGAAAACATAAAAGAACTTAAAGAACATCTAATTAATCTGCTAACTAAAACAGAGAAGATTTTAGAATCTTCTAAAGATAATTTGTATGAAAAAGGCCATAAAGAGTTTACTGCTTATATAAAGAGTCAATTGATTAAAATGCATCCTCTTAATCTTGCTCAGGAACTAATGGGGAAGCAATTTTATCGTATTTCAGACTATAAAAATTATATCTTTATTTCTACCTACTATAACAACAATCCTTGCATTAGGTATTTTAATGATAATACCCTAATTGTTCTAAAAAATATTAAATCTACTGAAGATAAATTCACTCCAGAAGAACTTGTAAATTTTACAAAGGTACTTTCAGATAAAACAAGGCTAAAGATTCTTAGGTATATTACTCATAAACCTTCATTTGGAATAGAGCTTTCTGAACATTTTAATGTTAGTCGTCCAACAATATCACATCATTTGGATAGTCTTAAAAAATTAGATCTTGTTCACATAGAAAGAGATAAAAATACAAAATACTATAGTCTTAATAAAATTACTTATAAAAAGTTTCTTAGTGAACTGAATAACTTTATTATGAACGATTAAGTCTTATATTAGATTATTGAAATTAAAGTTTAAGTTACCAAACCTCTATAATGAATTTATACCACCTTTTATAAGATTGATAAAAAAATACTGTTTTTTAACAGTATTTTTTTTATTGCTAAAATATTTTTTATATGTTATTATACACTCATCTAATTAGATGAAGATATAATCATATTTAAGGGGAGGGTTTATGAAGGTTATCGAGGTTATTGATTTAAAAAGAGTTTATAATTCTAAAATAGGTATCTTTAATAAAAAGTCAGTTGCAACAGAAGCTTTAAAGGGGATAAGTTTCTCTGTTGAAAAAGGAGAAGTATTTGGCTTATTAGGACCAAATGGAGCAGGAAAAACTACAACAATTAAGATTTTAACTACTATGTTACTTCCAACATCTGGAAAGGTTACTATTCTTGGTAATGATATATCAAAAGCAACCAATAAAATTAGACCTAGAATTAATTTTATTTTTGGTGGGGAACGTAGTCTTTATTGGAGGTTATCAGCCTATGAAAATTTAAGATATTTTTCAGACCTGTATAAGATAGATATTAAAACTCAAAGAAAAGTTATTCCAGAACTACTTGAATTAGTTGGTTTGTCAGAAAAAGCCCACCATAAAGTAGAGACATTTTCAAAAGGGATGAAACAAAGACTACAAATAGCAAGAGGACTTATCAATAAACCAGAAATACTATTTCTTGATGAGCCTACAATTGGGTTGGACCCTACAAGTGCAATAGAGTTAAGAAAAATTATAAAAAATTTAGTGTCCAAGGGAACAACTATACTTATTACAACTCACTATATGCAAGAGGCTGAGGAGCTTTGTGACAGAGTAAGTATAATCTCAGATGGACAAATTCTTGCAATAGGAGAAACTAGTAATCTAATAAAAGAAAATGGGAAAAAAACCTTAGAAGATCTCTATTTAAAGGTTGTAGGTGATGGATATGAAGGCTAACCTCAGAGTTTTTATATCTAGTATATTTCTTCAAATGAGACAGTCTTTTGGAAGGTCTATGTTTAGGTTTTGTATGATTGTTTATCCTATTCTATATGGCTTTACTCTATATATGATTTATATGGATAGCTCTAATGAAAAAATTATTAACTATGTGATGTTTGGAACAGCAGTTGCTAGTTTATGGGGAACAATTAGTTTTTCTTCAGCAGGGGATATTGATAGAGAAAGGTTTATGGGGGCTTTAGAGATAATATTCAACTCACCTACAAACTTTTTCCTCATTATGTTTGGAAAGGTAGTTGGAAATACTATATTAGGTACACTCTCTATGCTTATAAGTATATTTTTCGTGTCTATAGCATTTTCAATTCCTATAATTATAGTAGATCTATCCAAATTTATTCTAGTTTTCATTATAGGTTTATCCTCATTTATAGGAATTGCAATGATGCTATCGGGATTATTAGCTGTATCAAGGAGTACACGAATATTTATGAATATCTTAGACTATCCTATGATGATACTGTCTGGGGTAGCGTTTCCCATATCCTTGCTACCATCTAGTTTGATACCAATATCATATTCCTTAGCACCTACACATTTCTTACTTCTTATTAGAATGTGTATTAGTGGAATAGACAATCTTCATTCATTCTATATTCATCTTGGCTACTTAATAGGCCTGACAACAATATATGGTATTTTAAGCTATTTTCTATATAAAATTATTGATATAAAGGCTAGAGAAAAAGCTACTTTGGGGGTGATATAATGAACTTTATAAGAGAGGGGATAAGAAGATTTTTCTATCAATCATTAATTAATTATAAAGGGTTATTTGCTTGGGTAGATGTCAAATCCTATATATTTATGAAAGTGTTTGCACCTATCTTAAAGATAGTATTTTTTTCAATCCTATCTAGCTATGCATTTAAAACAACAGATATAAGTACATGGATAATAGGAAATTCATTTCTACTTTGTACTTCAAATGCAATTTATGGAGTGGGTAATGATCTCATTCTTGAAAGAAGATTTGGAACCCTTAGGTTTATTGTAGCTTCTCCATATAATAAATTTCTTATTTTCTTGGGGCGTAGTATATTTCATGTGATTGATTCTTTTATTACTGTCATAATAGGTTTAACAGTAGGATATCTTTTTTTTGAACTTACTATTCCTTTAGAAAATTTGGCAGTATTCATGGGAGTGCTCTCTGTAAGTCTCTATAGTGCTATGTCTATTGGGATAACTATCTCCTCTTTAGGGCTTTGTTTAAGAGAAGTACACATGTTTTTAAATGTGTCTGAAATGTCTTTAGTAGTATTAACGGGGGCATCCTTTCCTATTTCAAGGTTACCACTGTTTCTACAAAAAGTATCTTATTTTACTCCTATGAGTAGAGGGATAGAGGCTGCAAGATTACTCGTTGATAGTTATGATGGAGCTCATCTTTTTGGACTTATATTAGGTGAATTTTTAATTGGTTCACTATTTATGATTATTGGTTACCTTTTATTTTTATACGTCGAAAAACTTTCTCGTAAATATGCTACATTGGATCTTTATTAAAAAACATTCTATAATAGGCCTAATTCAATTTTTTTAAATTTTTCTAATCATATATTTAGGTCAATAAAACCAAGAGATAATCTCAAATCAGAGTTATCTCTTTTTATATCCCCAATCTTTCCATCTTACTGAATGACTATTCTATATTTTTCTAGTATTTATAAATGATAAGTAAAATTTACTAGGCGGCTATGCTCTTCCTTTACCTGCATGCTTATTCGGAGCTAGGAAACATAAGAGGAGAAGTCAGAAAACCTTTCTGGATGGACATCAGAAGGTCAAGGGATAGCTAAAAAAATAAAAATAGCATAGTAAGAAACATTGAGAGGGAGAAATCCCTCTTTTTTTGATTTTTGTAACAGATTCCCTCCCCTATAGGAATCCATTAAGTGACGCTTTAACGACCGGCAGTTGATTGAACTCATAGATACCAAGAAATACAAATGAGTAAAAAAACAATTAAGTTGACAAGCTTAAATTTGCATCGTATTATTACGATATATGAATATTTAAAGCTGATAAAAAGGAAGTGAAAGATAATGAGAAAGAGTTTATTAAAGTTAAAAGTTCAAACCCACTGGAGCTGGATATTGTTAGTGGCATATTTTGGACTAAGTATTATGGATATTAGACTGGGAATATTAGGTTTTCTTTGTATGCTGGCACCAATTTTTCAGGGATTTAGAGGGAGAGGGAGGATACACTGTTCCCACTATTGTCCAAGGGGAGCTTTTTTTGGTAGATTTATACCTGAACTGGGAAAAAAGAGATATCTGCCAGTTAAACTAAGAAGTAATAAAAGTAAGTATATTATTTTGGGAGTAATGATGACTTCCTTTGCTTTTTCTATGTTGAGTTCTGGAGGAACATTAGAGGGTATAGGTAGAGGGATGTTAAGAATGATGGGAAGTAGTTTACTTGCTGGTATCGGACTTGGAATGTTTTATATTCCTAGAGCATGGTGTCAAATTTGTCCAATGAAAACAGCAACTAAAGAGGTGGAAAAGAGGAGGAGTTAAGATGTACAAGATAAATAGAAATGAGTGTATAGAGTGTGGATTTTGCAGCAAAATTTGTCCTAAAAATGCTATTGTTGAAAATAAAGAATTTGGATATGAGATAACTAATATTTGTATTAATTGTGGACTCTGTGCCAAAAAATGTCCTGTAAGTGTTATTGAGAGGGTAGAAGGGTAAGGAGTTTAATATGTCAAAGCCCAATAACTCGAACCTTTCAACATCTACCTTTCCCTATTTCCGAACCTTTATATTTTTTTATAAATGTAAAATAGATTACAAAACAATAGTTTTATTTCCTGTATTCTTTATGTAATAAATAAAAAGGGGGGGATTAATTTTTCCCGGCATTAGCTATCGGAATAATTGCCTTTGCAGCATTTGCAGTGATTACAGCGGGAATAGGAATACCCTTTGTATTTTCTCAGGGAGTAGATCCGGCTATTGCAGGGGCATTAGGACTTACAGCAGGATACTGCGGGACACTGCTTACACCAATGGCTGCCAATTTTAATATAGTTCCCGCAGCAATTATGGATATGAAAAATAAAAATGGTGTTATTTTAGCCCAGGCACCGGTGGCAATAGCAATGCTGGGGATCCATATTGTACTTATGTATTTTTGGGCATTTTAAGGAGGAGAAAGATGAAGTTACTTATTACAGGATTTGATCCATTTGGAAATGAGATTATAAATCCGGCCTGGGAAGCGGTTAAACTTCTGCCGGGAAAGATAGAAGGGGTAGAAATTATTAAACTTCAAGTACCTACAGTTTTTAAAGAATCTATAGATATTCTTTTAGATGGGATAAAAGAGCACAAACCGGAAGTTGTAATCTGTGTGGGGCAGGCAGGGGGAAGGTACGATATCTCTGTAGAAAGGGTGGCTATCAATTTAGATGACGCCAGAATAAAGGACAACAAGGGAAATCAGCCCATAGATGAGCCTGTATATCAAGATGGAGAGAATGCATATTTTACAAGTCTCCCAATCAAAGCCATGGTGGAGGAGGTAAAAAAAGCAAATATACCTGCTTCGATTTCCAATACTGCCGGAACCTTTGTATGCAACCATATAATGTATGGTTTACTCTATCATATAAATAAGTTTTCTCTGGTAAAAAGGGGCGGGTTTATCCATGTACCTTTTATACCACAGCAGGTGCTGGATAAAAAAAATATGCCCTGCATGGATCTAAAGTCTATAGCTAGAGGATTGGAAGCTTCCATTAAAGGGATATATGAAAATACTGAAGATTTAAAGATATCAGGGGGAAGAGAATTTTAACTTTATCAATTAAATTAACTATTATTGACATTTTTGGTTAGGTATAGTAAAATATGCATTGGATGATGGTACGATATCGTACTAGTTATGTGGTGTATTTTATTAAATGGAGTTGATAATATGGATTTTAAAGCTATTAGAATTTTTGAGGAAGAGGGAAAATTTATCCCTAAGATTGTTAAAAGAAATATAGGGGATCTTCCAGAGGGAGATGTAGTTATCAAGGTCATCTATTCGTCCTTAAATTATAAGGATGCATTATCCTGCTCTGGAAATAAAGGTGTTACAAGAAATTTTCCGCATACTCCGGGAATAGATGCCGCAGGAACAGTTTATTCATCTGAGAATTCTGATTTTAAAGTTGGAGAGGAAGTTTTTATCACAGGATATGATCTGGGGATGAATACAGATGGAGGATTTGGTGAATATATCAGGGTTCCATCCAGCTGGATAATAAAAAAACCTAAAAATTTGAGTTTAAAAGAAGCTATGATCTACGGAACAGCAGGTTTTACATCGGCACTGTCTGTCTATGAATTAATTTCAATGATAGAACCTGAGGACGGACCAATCCTTGTAACTGGGGCTTCTGGTGGTGTTGGAAGTCATGCCGTTAAATTTTTAGTTAAATTAGGATATGAAGTAGTGGGTGTTGTTGGAAATGAAGAAAAGAAAGATTTTTTATTAAGTTTAGGAGCTCGTGAAACTATAATTAGGAATGAATTTAAAGACCTGTCTAATAGAGCTATGTTAAAACAAACTTGGGCAGGTGTAATTGATACAGTTGGAGGAGATCCCCTGTCTATGGCTATCAGATCCCTAAAGTATGGTGGAGCAGCAACTACTTGTGGAAATGTAGCGGGAGGAGAGATTCCTCATATGAATGTGTATCCTTTTATATTGAGGGGAGTACGCCTTATAGGAATCGATTCTGTTCAGTGTCCTAAAGAAAAAAGGGAAGAGGTATGGAATATCCTGGCTGATTCCTGGAAGGGAGACCAATTAGAAGACGGAATTCAAGAGGTTTTATTGGAGGAGATGTTAGAAAAAGTACAGGATATGTTGAATTCAAAGCTGATTGGAAGGGTAATTCTAAAGCATTCAAGTTAGATTGCAGACTATTATAATCAT
Organism: Psychrilyobacter piezotolerans; assembly: GCF_003391055.1. Lineage (NCBI taxonomy): Bacteria > Fusobacteriati > Fusobacteriota > Fusobacteriia > Fusobacteriales > Fusobacteriaceae > Psychrilyobacter > Psychrilyobacter piezotolerans. Next base: position 49,053 of record NZ_QUAJ01000006.1, on the reverse strand, counting down.
TGAATAAATTTAAAATGACTGTTTAATTATCGGTCATTTTTTTGTTTTTAAGTATTTTTTTAGGGAAAATACTCTTTATTAAAAGTGTAATGTATTATATAATTAACAGAGTATTTTATTAATTATAATAAGGGAGGTAGGGATATGAAGTCTAAAGAATCGTTAAAAATTGTTATATATTATACATTATTCAGTTCTTTATGGATATTGTTTTCCGATAAGCTGCTTTTTATCCTGACCCAGGATTTATCGTTGTTACATATTCTAGGTAATTTTAAAGGGTTCTTCTTTATTATTTTGACAGCTTTTATATTGTTTGAAATGATTAAAAAAAGTTATTCTAAAATTGAAAATTTAAACGAGCAGCTGCAAAAAACCATTATCGAATCACAAAATAACCAAAATCTGTGTATGGAAAAAAACTTGGAATTGAATAAAATAAATAATACTATGGGTGATTATTTCAATCTTTCTTTGAAAATGCTGAGTCCCATTGAATATAAAGATGAATTATTCATTTTAGAGATCTTTAAAATTGGATTTAGGGTAGCTCAGGAGAGTGATTTTGGGAGTGCTTTTATTGTAAAAAATAATAAATTAAAATTTATTGATTCTAGAGGTTTTAGCTTAGAAGAGTTACAAGAGATGTCTGAAGATATAAATCTTTATAAATTTTCAGAACAAAATATAATTTTAAATAAAAATTGTGAACTTGATATCCAAAAAAAGTTAAAAAATAAAAATGCATCCTTAACCCAGGTAAAAGAATCTCTCTATGTTGGAGTATTTAAGAATGAAAAAATTATCGGGGGATTTAATCTGGATATAAGTAAAAACTCCTCCAAACATTATTCCCGTGAAACTATAAATAAAATCCAGGTGATTCAGCAGCTTTCAAATGGGTTTTATAAGATAAAAAAATCCAGTGACTATAAGATGATGCTGCAAAAGGATATTGTCCAGTCTTTTATTACAGCTTTAGAATTTCATGATCATTATACAAAGGGTCATTCTGAATCGGTGGCATCATACAGCGTTAAAATAGGAAATTCATTGGATTTGGATGAAAAACAACTGGATGATCTGTACTGGGCTGCAGTTATGCATGATATCGGAAAAATAATAATCCCCAGTGAAATTTTGAATAAAAAAGGTAAATTAAGTGGTTCTGAATATAAAATTATCAAAGAGCACTCCCAGATGGGATATAAAATAGTATCACAGAGTGATACTCTAAAAGATATCTCTGAGTGTATTTTATATCACCATGAAAGATGGGATGGAAAGGGTTATCCCAAAGGGCTCAAGGAAGATGAAATTCCCCTGTTATCTCAGATTATATCTGTGGCAGATTCGTGGCATGCTATGACATCGGAAAGGGTGTATAAAAAACAACTGACCACAGAAGAAGGTGTAGGGGAACTCCTAAAAAACAGAGGGACACAATTTTCTCCTGTAGTTGTAGACGCATTTATAAAAATCATTGCTTAAAAGGACAGCCATATGAATATAAAAAAAAAAGTTATTAAAATATCAATAATTAGTGCATTGATTCCAATATTTTTTTTAGGAACTTATGGATATTTTTTAGTTAAAAATAAAATAGATGAGAGTGAAATGGAAAAGATAGAACTCATGTTCCATTCCCAGAAGTCTGAATTTAATTTAATTTTTAATAAGTCTAAAACCTTATTGAATCTAGCTGAAATCTTAGTCAGTGACTATGATGAATTAAAGGGTGATAAGCAGAATTTAAACCTTATGCTGGGTAAAGTCGCAGCTGATAATACAGAGATTAAAAATATATTTTGGGGATCCGATAAAGGAAGGATCTACACATCCAATACAAATCTTCCAATAGATTATGACCCGAGATCACGACCCTGGTATATAGGGAGTTTAAGGTCTAAAAACAATAACTTATCCACCATAACCTATGAATTTATGGATGGGAAAAGAGGAACAACTATAACAAAAAAAGTTTACAGTAAAGATGGAATTTTTAAGGGTGTTATTGGATTGGATCTAAACTTTTGCGGCCTTGAAAAGAAATTAAAAGAGTTTGCATTGGGAAAAAAAGTAACCATATTCATAGTCGATAAATTTGATTCCATTGTTATAGACTCAGAAAAAAATAATGAAAATTTTTTGTTGATCAGAGAGTATATGGAAAATCTCTTCCCTGTTAAGTTTTCCAAAGGAAATTATTATCTGAGGGATGTAGCATTATCAACAGATATTTCACGCATAAAGATAGATACCCCCAAGGGAGCCGTAATTTTTATCAAAGAATATATTCCCGAGTTAGAACTTCTTATGATTGGAGGGGTCTATGAGCATGAATTGACTGAAACAGCTCATAAAATAATTATATCTGGTTTATTATTTACATTACTGGGACTTACAATCACCTCGATTATTGTAAATAAATTTATTAAAAAACTGGACAGCCATATCAAAATTATAAATACTTTGATAAGGGAGATTTCTCTTGGAAATTATAAAAACGATGAAAAAAAACTTTTAGAATTTATATCTGAAGACTCAGAACTTAATGCAATAAGAAAAGAAGTTGAAGTACTTCAGACCAATATAGAAAAAAGAGAACTTAATTTAAAAAACAGTGCCATAACCGACTGTCTTACTGGTGTATATAACAGGAAAGGGTTGGAACTCTGCCTGTCAGCAGCAAAGAAGAAATATGAACTATTTGATGACTATAATTTTTCGATAATTATATTTGATATAGATGATTTTAAAAAAATAAATGATACCTATGGTCATATATTTGGAGATAAAGTTTTAAAATTAATCTGTAAAATATTTATAGAAAATACCGATAAAAATGATCAGATATATAGATATGGCGGGGAAGAATTTATAATCCTTGTTCACAATGTAAATCGAAAGGAAGCATTTAGAATAGGAAATAGGCTGAGAAAAATAATAGAAAAATATGACTTTATACTTACTTCAAATTTGGAAAAACTAATGAAAATAACCGTAAGCGGCGGAATAGCCGAATATGAGAGGGGACTGGATATAGAACAATTTATAAAAAAAGCAGATGTGCTGCTTTATCAGTCTAAAAACAGCGGTAAAAATAAAATTATCTATTAGCCCTGTAAAAATAATAATATCAAATTAAATAAATCTACAATTTTTATTAAAATTACTTAAACAAAAAAAAAGAGGCTCTAATTAATTAGATGCCTCTTAACCATAAATAACCTATAAAGTCTGCTCCATCTCATACCACACAGCTCCCCCATGGGTAGAAGCTGAAATTCCTATCTTCTTATATCCCATTCTTTCATACATTTTCATAAGATTTTCCTTACAGAGTAGAAGGATCTTCTCCTTTCCCATCTTCTTAGATACCTCAATAAATTCTTTCATCATCATCTTAGCTATTCCTTTTTTTTGATGAATAGGATCCACAGCTACTGAAAAAATAACTATATTTTTCCCTCCATCTTCATGACCGATGAGACCCTTGAACTCTTCATCTGTTATGTCTTCCTGATTGGTAGAACCACTATTTATATGGGCTGCTATCTTCCCATCTAACTCTCCTACTATAAATCCTTCTGCAAATTTTCTTAACCTTATTTCTATATTTTCCTTACAGGCTGCTTCATCCTCTGGAAATGTTTTCCCTTCCAGGATAAAACAAGCTTCAACATCTTCCAATCTTCCATTTCTAATCTTTAATTCCATATGATCCCCCTGCTATTTTAATTTTTATATGAATAAATAGGTCCACTGTATATATTTTTTAATAAAATTATAGCATATTTTGTATCAAATAATTCTATAAATATTTTTCAGCCAATTCCTTTGCTGCTATAATTCCTTCCTCTGAAAGCCTTTTTGTAGGCTGTCTGCAATACCCTGCATCTACCCCTTGAGTTTTCATAATCTCTTTGATTGTCTGGTATAAGCCGTTGGCCAGGATTCCCTCTATCAAGTCATTGGTTGTATGCTGTAGTTCTCTGGCTTCCTTTATTTTTCCTCCTTTAGCAAGGGTGTATATTTGTTTTGCTCTTATTCCATTCACATTATATGTACTTCCTATTCCGCCATCTACATGAAGGACCGCAGCCGATAACATCATCTCATCTAAACCTGCGTATATAAGGTGGTCTGGGTATGCCTTTCTAAGTCTTTCCAGAAGGAAAAAATCTCCATGGCTAAACTTTACTCCTATTATTTTTTCATTTTCAAAAAGTTCGCCAAATTGATCCAGGCTGAGATTTACTCCTGTTAAAGATGGTATGAAATAGATCACCATATAATTTCCAGTGGCCTCTATAATTGTATTGTAATAGTTCTTTATCTCCTCAAAATCAAATTTATAGTAAAAAGGAGTTACTGCTGACAGTGCGTCATACCCCAGATCGGTGGCATATTTTCCAAGCTCCACAGCTTCTTTTAAATTTACAGATCCCACCTGTGCCATAAGTTTAACCTGACCCCTTCCTTCATCCATGGCGATATAAAGAATTCTTTTTTTCTCCTCTGTAGATATCATGAAATTTTCCCCTGTACTTCCGCCTACATATAAGCCGTCTACCTCCATCTTGTGGATATTATGTCTGATAATTTCTCTGGTTCCATTTTCATTTATATTGCCGTCTTCATCATATGCCACCATTAATGCTGAATAGATACCACCTAATTTTGTTTTCATCTTTACCCCCTATATATATTAAAAAATTAATCCACAAGTTTCTCTTACGAACATCTATATTAAGTATCTTATAACATTTTTGATTGTTATCAAAAAATGGTTCCCTTCCCTTCTGATTTTCCACCTGTGCTTCTTAAAAATTGTACAGAGATGAGTTTCATTTATTCGTTGGTAATATTGAGGTTGAGAGGGAAAAAACTTAATCCATGAGAAGGACTAAAGGTCCACCAGAAAGACTTTTAGTCTATCTGGTGAACCTAGATCTTAGAAGATATAAAGTTATAGCAATTTATATTTTAAAATATTGAATAATTGAATTAATTATTAATCTAACTAAAACCAAAGGCTAATTAGAATACCCAGATAATATAAACCATCAGTTATTAATATAATCAAATTAAAGGTAAAATTTTTTTAATTTTCCTCGAAAATCCTTTCAAAATTTTTATGTTTTTTTATAAAAATTTTAACTATTTCAGGGTCAAAATGTCTGCCACTTTCAGATCTTATTATCTCTATAGATTTTTCATGGGTAAAGGCTTTTTTATAAACCCTTTCCTGACGCAATGCATCGTATACATCTGCCAAAGCCACTATCCTTGCTTCAATTGGGATCTCTTCTCCTTTTAAACCTTTTCCATATCCCAGACCATTCCATTTTTCATGATGATATCTGACTATATTTAAAGCTACCGGACTAATATCCAGATCTTTCATAAGATTATATCCTATTTCCACATGATTTTTCATTGTTTCAAATTCTTCCTCTGTCAATTTCCCGGGTTTTTTTAATATATTATCAGGTATCCCTATCTTTCCCACATCATGAAGGGAAGCATATAATCCTATTTCATTTACAAAATAATTCGGCATTTTAAGTTCTTCAGCCAATAATTCTGAATATTTGTTTAATCGTTTTATATGTGCACCTGTATCTTCATCGTTGAATGTATTGGCATTTTCCAGAGTTTCAACCAGACCAATAGTTAATTTTTTTAACTTCATAGAAGTGTTTTTAAATTTTCTTAAATGATTATAAACGAAACTTAGCAGGAGAATTGAAACTGCGGAGATAACTATAGATAATTTATAATCTTTTGCTATTTTTATTTTTTGGATAAAAAATTTATCTTTATCTTCTTTTATTCTATAAGAAAATTCATTGTTCAATGAATTTATTAAAAAATAAAGGGTTTTATCTTCTTTGGGTATTCCAAAACTTAACTCCAGCTTATCCTGGATAGTCCCTGCAACCTGCAGATCTCTTATACTATATAATTTTGAAAAATAATCAATTTGCTGCAATTCCCCTATTAAAATATCCGCTTTTTTAGAACTTACTGCTGTCAATACTTCTCTTATATTTTTAAACCTTATTAAATTATTCCCTAATCCTTTATACAAAAGATACCTTTCAATAAAAGAATTTCTTACTACAGCAATACGATATTTTTTTAGATTATCAAAATACGGGACGTAGCTTTCATCACTACTATTAAAAATCAATAATGGTATCTGGGTATAAGGTTCTGTTATGAGTATTTCTTCATTTTCAGATATTAATTCTTCCCCATTGACACTCAGTATAAATGGGTCTACATCAAAATCTATATTTTCTCTTTCAAACTCTATTTGTATTCCCAATATTTTATCAATTTCATAGAAGTAATTATTTAAAAATCCTTCTGGGACCTTATTTTCATTGATATAGAAAAGCTGTGGAAATTCTTCAAAGGAAGGAAGAAAAACCTTTATTTTTTTCCTGTTTTTAATATATTCTTGAATTTCATTGGATATCTCCAACTTATTTTTCGTATAACTCAGTGTTTCCTCATGAAAAAACTTCATTGTCAGATCTTTATTATCAAAAATTCTCTCTATAATATCTAACAAAGGCTGAAATTCTGCCTTTCCTCCAGTATAATAATCCGTTTTAATAACTTTTGAAAAATAATTTAATTTTACATTATTGTTTGGCGTTTTGACTAAATATTTTAAAGCCTCCTGATAATCTTCGATATAAACATCCGCCTCTTTAGACAATATAGCTTCTACAGCTTCTTTTTGATTTGGTTTAGAGATCAATGTAATTAGGTTCCCGTATTTCTTTATAATTTTATTTTTTATCTGGTCTCCCTCTTCATAGACAATTTTTTTTCCAAAATTATCTTCTTTAAAATCAATAGAAGGATAATCTTTTCTGGTAATCGCAACTCCATCTAATTCAACAGGTGTATCTATATACTCATATTCTTTATTATTTCTTTTATAGTCTTCTACACCCATTACTATATCAGGAATCCCCAAATCTACAGAACTCTCAAATATTTCAGTATCTTCATCGATTATGTTAAAACTAAGTCCTGTGTTTTCTTCCAATACTTTAATTATATTAGGAAAAACACCCTTTCTTTTTCCCTTTGAATAATAATTTAATATCCCTCTGTCCTTATCCAAATAAATCGTTATATTTTTATTTTTATTTGCTGTAATCCACTCTTTTTCATCTTTATTTAATGGAATATTTAAATTTTCTATCCCATAAATAGAAACACTCAATAAAATAAAAATTGAAAATAATAATTTATTCATAAACCACCCCTTTTTTTATTCATTATTAATATTTTAAAGCAAATAAAAAAGAGGCTACATTGTAATTATACAAATAGCATACCTCTAAAAAAGTTGCGGCAACTGGCTGTCATATCTTAAGAGACTTAGACCCTTTAGTTTTGCGTCACAAAATTTCCCCTGCTCTGCCTTTTTCAGAATTATTCCCTGGATTATATATATTTTTACTTTAAACAAAATATTATAACTTTATTATCATAATAACAGAATAGATTAAAAACTTCAAATAAGGATATTCTTTATAGACTATATCTGACACACCTACTTTATATTTACCGTAGATAACATTATCCTAAAAATTCTTCTCGATACTTTAAATCAGTAGGGGAAAAATATAGCTTAAAGTTTAAATTTGTGGTACAGTATGCCTAAATATATAGTTTGGGAGGAGCAGCATTATGAATATAGGATATCTTTTGATGATATCATCAATGATTATATGGGGAAGTATCGGGATATTTGTACGATATATTGATCAGCCGCCAGAGGTTATAGTCTTTTTCAGAGTATTTATAGCATTTATAGTACTTGGAATATTAAAATTTACAAAAAAGAAAGATAGCACAAGCAATAAATTGTCTTTGAAAGAATATTTAATCCTTTCTATGAGCGGATTATTTATTGCTCTCAATTGGTTTTTCTTTTTTCGGGCAATTAAAGTTACAACTATTGCTTCAGCAACAATGAGTTACTATGTAGCCCCTGTTATCGTAACTATACTTTCTGTTTTTCTGTTAAAGGAAAGTATCAATAAAAGAACTTTAATTGCTGTTGGACTAAGCTTTTCGGGGATAATTTTAATGACCCTGATGGGGTCTCAAAAAGGCAGTAATTTTAGCATGACAGGTGTGGGGTATGGGTTGATCGCGGCATTTTTTTACGCCTTAGTTACAATCAGTGTAAAAAAATTGAAAGATGTTCCATCCCATAAAATCAGTTTATTTCAAATGGGAATCTCCTCCTTGATCTTTTTTCCTGTGATCAAAAATATGAAGAGATTCAATACCCTGTCTTTAATCTTAATGATTATAGTGGGGGTCATCCACACATGTATAGCATTAAACCTCTATTTTGAAGGAATAAAAAGAATAAAAGTTCAGCATGTGGGAGTTTTATCCTATATAGATCCATTGGGAGCTGTTATATTAGGAGGAATATTTTTTAATGAAATGCCAGGAATCCCAACAATTATAGGAGGGGGGATGATTTTATCGGCCACCTATCTAATTTTAAAAAGAAAAGGGTAAAATTAAAAGGACTAAAATTATATTTCTAACCAGTAAAAAGAGAGCTGTAACAGCTCTCTTTTATTTTATAATTTTTTATTAAATTTGATATATCGATACATATATTGTAACAGGTTACAATATATGTAACTTTTTTTTAATTTTTAAAACTATTTACAAGGGTAGATATATGATATATAGTTAATTTATAAGCATTTTGATTCCAAAGTGGACATAAGAGCATCTATTGTCATAATTAAATTTGAAAAAAAACAATTAAAATCAGTATTTAAAGATTTAATATAAGCACTGTTTTCAATAGATAAATTCAGAAAAGAATTTTGTTGTATAGTATTTTCAATATTACATGTAAAAGAGATAACTTTTATATCATTTTTTATACATTTGTTTAATTGCTTTACAGAATACTTCGTTTCTCCAGATTCAGAAATAATAATAGCTAAAGGAGACTTTGTATGAGGTGTTTCTAAAAGTTCTAAATGTTCATTTACAAATGCAAGATATCCATGCTTTGTTAAGCGCTCTTGAAAATAACGGCTTATAATTTTTGAAAATCCATTCCCCATTATGTAGATAGCTTCATTAGAAGATGTTTCTAAGATTTTTTTTAACTCTTCCAGTTTAGTATGGTTTTTTTCAAAATAATTTATAAATTCATGATTTTCATGATTTTTGGAAGTTAAGCTTTTAAAATGATAAACCATATCCACAAAACCTTTTAAGTTCATTTTTTTAGCAAGATGCATGACTACAGATGTAGAACAAAAACAATCTTTAGCAACTTTACGAACCCCATAGTCTAAAACATCATCTAAATTTTCTAAGATATAAGTTAAAACAATCTCTTCAGATTGAGTCAAAGAATATTTACTAACTAATTTACGTATACTGATACTCATAATAATTCACACCTTTATAATTCATAATTGTAATTATACATTAAAAAATCAAAATAAAAAAGGAGAAAAACATGTTAATAGAAGGAGTATTTTTATCGAAGTTTCCAGAAAAAATTATACACAGGTTTCATGTGGAGGATGCCAAGGAAAATATAACTATTTTTTTAAAAAACTGTATATTTGAACATGTAATCGCCGTATTGAAAGATCCAAAGGGTAGAATAAGGGGGACATTTACCTTAAAAACCTACAATAGAGTTTATTCTATTTTTAAAGAATTTAATAGAACTTCGAATTTATTTAAAGAAGGGGATCTGGATAAAGGGGAATGGACATTAACTCTCATAAAAAATTATGACTGTCGAGGAGAATATTCTATAGAAATACTAGAGGATATGAAAATTTACCATGGGGATGATTATAGGAAAATTCAAGAAGTCTCAACAAAAGGAGAAAAAGGATGGTATTTTGGAGAATTGCATTGCCACACTAATTTTTCAGATGGAAAAATATCTCAATTAGAGGTCTACAATGGATATAAAGAAAAAAAATTGAATTATTTATTTATAACAGACCACAATGTCATATCTAACAAAGGGATTAATAGGGATTGGAATCTTTTTTCAGGAACAGAGTTGACCTTGGACAATAAAGGGCATTTCAATATATATGGAGTAGATCTTATAGATTATGCAGAGTTATTTAAAGAAAATCTGGATCCTTGTGAAAATGTAAAAAGAATTTTATTTGAGGTGAAAGGCAAAAAAGAGAGTCTGATCTCATTAAATCATCCATTTCAAAATAGTACAGGATTAAAATACAATTTACCCATGGAACTTTTTCATACAATTGAACTCATAAATTGTCCCTATAAAGAAAAAGAAGAGATGATAAATAAATCTATTTTAGCTTTCGATTATTTATGGAGTAAGGGATATAAGATTTTTGGAGTAGCTGGAAGTGATACACATAAGGGTATAAAAGGGTATAAGACAACAGTTGGAATCCCTAAAAATGCCACATATTTAGAGGAAGGATTAAATCAAAAAAAAATATTGGAAGCATTAAAATATGGAAGGAACTATATAACTTTTGACGATGAGATAGATATTAAGATTTATTCTATAGAAAAAAATTATATTTTAGGTGACCAGATAGATGAAGAGATAACTTATTTTGTCAAATCGAAAGAGGAGGTTCTATGGCATGGTATTTTAAATGGGAAAAAAATTTATTCTGAAAAAAATTCAGAATTTAAAATAAAAATAAAATTAGACAAAGGAGAAAACTTTAGAGTTGAAGGGCATAATTTAGATGGTGGGATACGATATTTTTTGAATCCAATTTATAATAAAGTTGGAATTGTAGAGTATATAAGTTGGTACGATGTAGAAAATCATATAAATAAGGGGGAATAAAATGAAAGAGACGCTACAAACACTAGGGAGAACGATGCTCATGCCTTTGGCCGTTATGGCAATAGGAAGTGTATTTATGGGATTAGGAGGAGCATTTACTTCTCAAGGGACAGTCAATGCACTGGGATTAGGAGACATTATATATAGCGGGAGCACAATATATAATATATTTTTTATAATGAAATCTATTGGTAAGGTAGTATTTGCTAATCTTCCAATATTATATGCTGCAGGTGTGGCATTCGGGATGTCTAAAAAAGAACAAGGATGGGCAGCATTCTCAGCGGTGTTATCATATATTGCATTTAATGCAATAATATCATCTATGTTTAAAATAAATGATATTTCAGCTGTAACAACTGCAAAAACATTTTTAGTTGAAAACAGAGGTATGGATATAATCACTGCAACTAAATGGAACTCTCTTTATACTAATGTTTTAGGATATTTTTCCTATAGAACCGGTATATTTGGAGGATTAATCATAGGATTAATTGTACAAAAAATACATAATCGTTTTTATAATGTAAAATTACCCATGGTTCTTTCTTTCTTTGCGGGAACAAGGACTGTCCCTATCCTATCATTAGTTGCTGGATCTTTTGCAGGAATTATATGCTACTATGTATGGCCTACGTTTGGATTGGCCTTAGCGGAACTAGCTAACTTTATATCCAGAACAGGTCTATTCGGGACATATCTATGGGCTATGCTAGATAAATCTTTACTGCCATTGGGACTTCATCACTTAGTTACAATCCCGCTAAGATGGACTGAGCTTGGAGGAACAGCTATAGTGGATGGTAATTTAGTAGTGGGAACTTCTGGTATTCAAATGGCACAATTAGGTTCATCTGAAATGACAAAGTTAATCACCAGAAACCTTAACTCTGGAAGAGCTATCTTACATTTAGGGTCTTTACCAGGAGCAGCGCTGGCTATATACCATACAGCAAAGCCTGAACAAAGAACAAAACTTCTTGGAATATTAATGCCAGCAGTATTAACTATGATCTTGTTTGGAATAACTGAACCTTTAGAGTTTACATTTCTGTTTGTAGCTCCTTGGTTATTCTATTTAGTACATGTTCCTCTTACAGGTTTAGCATTTACGTTAGCTGAATACTTTAAAATATCAATATATGGAAGTAGTATTAAAGATTGGTTACCTCAGATATTCCAATTTCAAAAATTATATATTGTTCCATACTTTTTCTTAGTACCTCTATTTTTCACAGCTTATTACTTTGCATTTAGATTCTTAATCTTAAAATACAATGTTAAGACTCCGGGAAGAGAAGATGAAGATGAAGTGAAACTTTATAGCAAAAAGGATTATTTAGAGAAAACAGGTGAAGGAAAAAAATTAGAGCCACAATTTCAAGGAGCTAGACTAGCTAATGATATCATAATGAATCTAGGTGGGAAAGAAAATATAGAAAGCTTAGACAACTGTATTTCTAGACTAAGAGTAATAGTAAAAGATCCAAATAAAGTATCTGAAGATCATACATGGAAGGGATTATTAAAAGCATCAGGAATTGTTCGTAAAGGAAATGCACTTCAGATAATTTATGGTGTTAAAGTACAGACAATTGCTGGAGATGTAAGAGAAATATTATATTAAAGGGAGAAAAAAATTGAAAAATATACATATGATAGCACACACACATTGGGACAGAGAGTGGTATTTTACCACTCTTGATACTCAGGTCTTAGCATTAAAATCATTCAAAGAAATATTTGGTGCCTTAGAAGAAAATTCCAAGCTGAACTATCATTTAGATGGCCAAAGCTCTTTAATGGAAGATTACCTTAATCTAAGAGGAAAAGACTTGAATAGAGTAAAAAAACTTATTCAAGAAAAAAGACTGTTCATAGGACCTTGGCATACACAGCCAGATCTATTTAATATTGGTTGTGAATCAGTTTTTAGAAACTTAAAATATGGAAAGACCTATGCTGAAAATATGGGACATAGTATGGATGTACTCTATCTTCCAGATACTTTTGGTGCCAGTGCCCAGCTTCCTCAGATAACAAAATCTTTTGATATCAATAATATCATCATAAGAAGAGGATATGATGATAAATATATGGGTAGTGTAGAGATGAATTGGTCTGCATTAAATGGAGATAGAATAAAAACAGCAGCTATGCCTTTTGGATATTCTTTAGCCCACCCTGAAAGGGGTGGAAGACATAGAAATTTTGACGAACAACAGCTTTATATAGAGACTTTTAAACTGCTCGAAAAAATAAAATCAATATCTTCCGATGAAAATATAATGGGACCAATAGGTGGAGATCAGGTAAGTATTGACTCTGATTTTGATAAATTTGTTGAAAAAGTTAATTCCATAGGAAAAGATAATTATATCTTAAGTTCTTATGAAAAATATATGGATAGTATAAACCCAAATAATAATTATGAAGGTGAATTTAGATATCCAAGATATTCAAGGGTACATAAAAGTATTACATCATCAAGGTATGATATAAAGAAAATTAACCATGATGTAGAGCAATTTCTTATAAGAGAAGTAGAACCACTAATGGCTTTTGCTAAAAAGAAAGGAATCAGTGCTCCAATTGAGATGTTGGACAAAGCCTGGAAACTTCTTTTAGAATCTCATGCCCATGACAGTATGGGAGGATGTAATAGTGATGCAACTAATAAAGATGTAATAATGAGGTGCCAACAGGCTCAGCAGATAGCTCATTCTTTATTTAATCTTATAGCTAAAACTATGCTACATAACCTTGAGGAAAAAGACATCTTTATTCTTGTAAATGGTTCAAACGAAGAAGAAATAACATCTACTGGAAATAAGATAATTACAGATAAGGAAAACTTTAAAATAACTGATTTTGAAGGAAAAGAAATGAAGTTTACAATAAATAACCAGGAGAAGAAGCAGAAACCAAGACAGGTACTATTGACTCCTGAAGGTGAAGTAGAAACTGGTGTAGATGAATATTATTATATTAATGATATTGACATGACTAAAGTTGAGATGAAACCTTTATCTTATAAGATATTTAAAGTTAGCTATGATTGTCTGGAATCAGATAAACTATCAGAAACAGAAATAGACCAGATTGAAAATAATTTATATAAGATTATATTTGAAGATGGAAAATTAAATTTAGAGGATAAGGTTAACAATATCATAATAAAAGACTTTCTTTCATTTGAGAATATGAGTGATGATGGGGATCTTTATGATTACTCTTCACTTAGAGACGAAAAAGAAATAATAATAAAAGACTTTATCTTAAAAAGTGTCAAGGTATCAAATTATAAAAAGATTATGAATCTTCAGGCTAAAACAAGGATTCCGGTTTCATTAAAAAAAGATAGAACAGGGCGTTCAAATGAAACTAAAGAGTTAATAATTGATTTTTCAATTGTTTTATCTGATGAACTTGTCAGATTCAAAGTAGATATAGATAATTCTATTTTAGATCATAGGTTAAGGGTGGTATTTAATCTTGGTATAAATACAGAATTTGCAGTAGCCGATCTTCCTTTTGGATTTATCAAAAGAGAAAACAATCATAGTCTCATGAATAATTGGGAAGGTTATACAGAATTTCCAATAAATTTAGAGCCTATGCAAAATAGTGTGTCTATCTACAATGAGGATAAAAGCTTTACCTGCTTTGGAAAAGGAGTAAAAGAATATCAACTTGTAGAAGACGGGGTTGCCATAACATTATTCAGGTCTGTAGGGTATATTGGTAAGAATGATTTACATCACAGGCCTGGCAGAGCCTCAGGAAGAGTTATGGTGGCTAAAGACGGACAGCTGCAAAAGAAGTTAACTTTTGAATTTTCCATAGGGTTGAACAAAGAAATCGATGAAAAAAGAATAAGCCAGTTAACTGAAAGATATTTAAATGATCCATTATTATACCAAAAACAAGAGTTAGAAAAAGAAATTCATAGGATTGATAACTTCGACATTTGGCTGGAAAAATGTGAAATGGATACAGAAGAATCCCTTATGATTTTTGAAAGTGATCTCACATTCAGCGGAATAGATTTAGTAGAAGATAAAGTAATATTAAGACTCTATAATCCTACTGAAAATCAAATTGAAATTTCTAAAGAGATTAAAAAACGGATAGTTAATGCACTGGGGAAAACAATAAAAAAAGATAAAATACTGGCTTATGATCATATAAATATAACGTATTAATAATTTAATATTTTAAAATTAGGGGGATTAAATGAAAAAAATAATTATAGTTTTAAATTTATTGTTAAGTGTTCTAAGTTTCGGAGAATCAACTAAATATTATATGCCTAATGCCCATTCACATAATGATTATTTACAAGAGCAACCACTTATTTTGGCATTGAAAAATGGGATGTCCAGTATTGAAGCCGATATCTGGCTTAGAACTGATAGTAAGGGGGTTCCTAATCTTTATGTTGCTCATGATGAAGAGGAAATTACTCCCGATAGAACTTTAGAGGATATGTATTTAAAACCTTTAACAAAATTTATTGCTGCCAATAAAGGAGTAGTATATAACAATAAGGATGAAAAAGTGTTTCTGCATGTTGATTTAAAAACTACAAATAAGGAAACATGGGACTTACTACAGGAGGTTGCTGGAAAATACAGTCATATTTTCACTCAATATCTTCCTGATGGAACCATAAAAGAAGGAGCTGTAACAATATTTACCAACGTAGATTATACTAGTCCTGATTCAGTAAGATATTCTACTAAGGATGGACGCTTTGGTGATATTTATAGCAACGATAACTGGAAAAATTATTTTACAAATGCTAAAGTAACTCCTATTGTTAGTAGCGGCCTTTGGAAATATAATGATCCTAAAAAATCATTTAATTTTAAAGACGAGAAATTATACAAGGAGATAATAAGTGAATTTAATGCTCCTCTTAGTAAAGAAAAAAGGTTAAATGAAGTAAATACTGAAAATGCTTCCGTAGCACTCAGCAAAAATTACAAACTTCTTTATAAATATTTAGCTGAAAATAAGGTAACATTCTCTGACTACTTCATAAATCAGATGAATTTAGCAAATGAAATAGGTCATGAACACGGTGTACTAATTAGGTTTTGGAATTCACCAGATAATATAGATATGTGGAACCTGTTAAAACCATTAAAAAGTGTTATGATCAACACCGGTAATCTACAAGAATTAAGAGAGTTTATACTAGAAGATTAAATAAGCAAATTTATTTTTTTTAAATTAGGGGGATTGAATGAAAAAAACAATTGTAATTTTAAGTTTATTGTTAAGTGTTCTAAGTTTCGGAGAGTCAATTAATATTATGAGTTTTAATATTAGAAATAGTAAAAATAGTACTATAGCTGCCGATGGAATACATAATTGGCCGGCTAGAAGTAATAAACTTGTATCATTTTTAAAGATATCTAATTCAGATATCATAGGTTTTCAAGAAGATAGAGGAGGCCAAGTGTTGTTTTTAAGTGATGAATTACCTGAATATGGTCGGACAGGAATTGGAAGAGATGATGGTATTCATTATGGAGAACATACCAGTATTTTTTATAAAAAAGATAAGTTTACTGTAATAGATAATGGCACATTTTGGTTATCTGAAACTCCTGAAATAGTAGCAAGTATTAGTTGGGATACTTCACGTGTTAGAATAGCAACCTGGGTAAGGCTTCAAGAAAAGAAAACAGGTAAAAGAATTTTAGTATTTAATACTCACTTTGATCATAAAGGTATAGTATCCCGAGAAAAAAGTGCCCAGCTAATTGTAAAAAAAGCAAAAAAAATATCCCATTTAAACGATGAACCTATTCTAATTATGGGAGATCTTAACTTTGAAAGAAATAATAAAAATAGTTATGAAACTTTTACAAATGATTATAATGATGCTAAATTTAGTACACAAACTCCACCTAAAGGATTCAATTATACATATAATGGATTTGGAAAAGACAAAAAATCTGAAATTGATTATATCTTTGTAAGTGACAATATTCAAGTAAATAGTTATGAGCAACTTCAAATAATTGAAGATGGTATATATCTCTCTGATCACGGACCTATTATAGCTAAAATTAAATTGTTAAAAAATTAATACATAAAATATTACGATAATTAAAGGAGAAAAAATTGTTTTTAAAAGTAACATATTATTTAATTGGTTTATTCCTATTGGCTCTGGGTATAACATTTACTCTTATAAGTGACCTTGGGGCAGGCGGTTGGGATGCCTTGGTAGAGAACCTCTATAAACTTACAGGTATAAAAGTAGGAAATTGGCTTATAATAATAGCCTTTATACTTCTTATTGTAGCTGCTATATTAAAAAAAGAATTCTTAAATTATAAGGCTTTTATAGTTTCTATAATATTGGGGAAACTTATTGATTTTTGCTACTATCCGTTAATACAAGTCCTTAAATCAGAATCTTTCATTATAAAAATTTTTATCCTTTTTACTGGGCTTATTCTTGTAGGAATAGGATGTGCTATGATGTTTGTTACTAAACTTCCCAAAAATCATACTGAAACTTTTGTTTTTTCCATTGCAGATACGACAGAAATATCTTATCGTAAGATAAAAACTACTGCAGATGTCAGTGCTCTTATAATTGCTCTGGTAATTGGTTTTAAATTAAAAGATTTTTCAAATCTTGGGGTAGGTACTGTATTAAGTTCATTTTTTATGGGTAGTATAATCCATTATATGATGCCCCTCGCAAGAAATGGACTCCACTATCCTAAAAAAATTATTTTTACACCCCTGCAAAAATGAAAAAAATTCAATAAAAAAAATATGGAATAAAAATTAAAATATAGTTTTAATTTTTATATTCAAAAAAAGGAGCTGTTATGGAAAGACTATACCCATTTAAATTTAAAAAAGTTTTTAAAGAAAAAGTATGGGGAGGAAGAGGTTTTGAGAAAAGTTTTGAAATGACTTTACCTACAGAGGATTCTTATGGGGAATCTTGGGAGGTAAGTTCCCGTAAAAATGAAATGAGTGTTATTGAAAATGGCAGATTAGAGGGGAAGACCTTAGAGGAGTTATTTTCAGATTATAAAGGTAATTTTGTAGGAGAAAAAGTCTACCATAAATATGGGGGGAAATTTCCTTTACTTATAAAATATCTGGATATCAACGACAGGTTATCTGTTCAAGTGCATCCAAATGATGAATATGCCCTCCGGGTAGAGGGAGAATTTGGAAAATCAGAGTCATGGTATATAATGGAAGCTAGTTCTGATGCCAAGTTAATTATGGGATTTAAAGAAGGAATGACTAAAAAATTATTTATGGAAAAAACTAAAAATAAAAATTTTAATGATTTATTTAATATCATTTCTATAAAAAAAGGAGATTTTATAAACGTCACTCCTGGATTAGTTCACGCAAGTTTAGAGGGGAGTATATTAATTTGTGAGGTACAGCAAAATTCCGATATAACCTATAGAATTTATGATTTTGATAGATTGATTGATGGTGAACTTCGTGAACTTCATTTAGACAAGGCTATGGAAGTTATAGATTATGAGACGATCCCCCAAATTAATACCGATCAAAATAGAAAGAATGTAGAAGTAAATGGGGGAACTAAACAGGAGATTATTAGGGGTAAATATTTTAATATAGATAAATTTCTGTTAGAGAAAAAGTTTGAAGATACAAATAGAGATTCATTTATGATATATTCCATCTTGGAAGGAGAGGGAAATCTGAATTGTGATGGTGTGGCCTATTCCATAAAAAAAGGCGAAACTTGGTATATCCCTCCTAAATTAAATATAGAGATAGAAGGGGAATTAGAAATTTTAAAAACATTTATGTAAAAATAAAATATTAAAAAGTAGTCTATCCCAAATTACGTGTAAATTATATTTCTAACCAGTAAAAAGAGAGCTGTAACAGCTCTCTTTTTATTACTATTCCATAAAAATCATTCCTTCTGTGTCATAGCCCAAGTTTTTGGCTTTCTTTAAATATTCTTCCAATAATTTTTCTGACATCTCTACATCCCTTCTCCTTAATACCCATAAATATTTACTTGTATCTCCTCCAACCAGAGCATAGTTATAGTCTTTATCGATATGAAGAACGTTATAGCTCCCATAAAATGGCCTGAAAAAAGATACCTTTAATCTGCCTAATTGAGGAGTTTCTTTTATATACCCCCTACTCATACTCCATTTTTGTTTTTCTTCGCTCCATCCCCTGTTGACGGCTATAATCTTATTTCCTTCTTTTAAATAGTTTGCAGTTACCTTTGTGAGTCCCCTCTCAAATTTGTTGTCTGTTCTGGCAACTTCCACCCATTCTCCCAGATATTTTTCAAGGGAAAATTCTTCCAGTGAATGATCTTTTAAATTTATTTCTTTTTTGCTGCTGCAGGCAGAAAGCAGGGTTAATATCAGTATAATAATTATTATTTTATTCATAATCTTCTCCTTTTTTATATTATTTTTGCCACCAATTCCACTTAATTAAAAAAATTTCCTGTTGTATCATAGGAGTCTTATTTTTTCTTGGTTAGAATCTTATTTTTATTTTCAACTTAATTTCTTTTTCAGATAAAAAGAAAGAACCCGTATTAAAGATGGAATCTTTAGAACCTTACTTTCTGTCGCAGATTTATACAGATTAAAAAAAATTATTTTAACCTTTCCCCTTGAAGTTTATAGTCGTTATACTTCTGCTGTAGTATTTCTACAATGACGATCGTGACTTACTCCATACCAACTCTTTTATACTTCCACTCTATTTCCACCATTTTCTTTTGCCCTATAAAGCATCTTATCTGCATTTTTTATAAGTATTTCAATATTTTCTCCAACTATTGGAATCTGAGAGGCTGCTCCTAAGCTGATTGTAACTCTTTTATCATGCTTTGATTTGACATGTTCTATATTTAAATTTTGAATATTTTTTATTATAGTTTCAGAAACTACCTTGGCTCCCTCTAAATTAGTATTATAGAGAAGGATTATAAACTCCTCTCCCCCATAACGGGCAACGATATCCAGAGGTCTTTTACATGAATTTTTTAATACCCTGGCAATTTTTTTCAGACATTCATCTCCACCCTGGTGACCATAATGGTCATTATAAAGTTTAAATATGTCAAGATCCCCCATTATGACAGAAACCTCCTTTTTACATCTGATGGCTTCCTTCCAGTTTTTAATGGATAGCTCATCAAATCCACGTCTATTATAGATTTCTGTAAGACCGTCTATAGTAGAAAGAGTTTTTAGTTTCTCCATTGCCTTTTTTAAATTTGTAATATCCTGCACTACTCCTATTATACCGGCTATTTCCCCATCCAGATTTCTGAATACCGATTTATGAAACATTACATCCCTTTGGCAGCCAAGGATTTTATTTATAAGCTTGCTTTCATACAGCTGGGATTTCCCCGTTTTTATAAGTTCTTCATCGGCCTTATGGTATCCATCTGCTCTATCTTTAGGGTACAGATCATATACAGTTTTCCCCTGCAACTCCTCTTTTTTTATCCCCAGATATCCGGCATAGGTTTCGTTGCATCCTAAATACCTTTGTTCTTTATCCTTAAAATAAACAGGTTCAGGAATCGTATCTAATAAAGTCTCAAGAAAAGAAATCTCTTCCTTCAGGATATTTTTCCGCTCCAGTACTGTCTTCCCCATCTCTAAAAATTTATCTGCCAGTTTTTCGATTTCTAATATTTTATAATTATTCTTTTCCGGTAACTCTTCATTGGATACCCTGTCAGCTATTTCTTTTAATTTTTTTATATCACTCAATATTTTTTTTATTATGAAATAAACCATGGAAATCATTATCAGGGTAAATAACCCCAGGATCAAAATTATATATTTATAAAAATCCCAAATAAAAATAAATTTTCTGCCCTCTTCTTCTATGAAAACAATACTCCAGCCGGTTTTTTTTATCTCCAAAAAATTTTCTACTGTATCGCCAGAGGTTTCCTCCTTTATCAAATCAATTTCAGCATGATTCCTATTTTTCTTCCTGAAGATGTATTTATATCTCAGGGAATTTTGTCTTTCGGTGCTTATATCTCCGGCATTGTAAAAGATGGCATTCCCGTCGTTATCCAAAATAAATATTTTACTTCTGCTATTCTCAGTGATCTCATTAAAAATCTTGTTAAAACACTGGAGATCTATATGAGTGACTAAAATATTTTCACCAAATCTTTTTGCCGCCATAATTTGTTTTTTTCCATCTCTAGAGTAAAAAGCAAACCCTGACCATGCGGCCCCTTCTTCATTCAGTGCACTTTCTATAAATTTAAAATTAGACATATCAGTTCCCACATCTTCTGCCTTGGAAGAATATTGGATGATACCGTCCAAGTTCAATATACCCAATTTTTCTAACCCTTTAAAATTTTCTATCCAGGTCTTTAAATAGTCATTTTTTTCATGATCTTCCAGATCTTCCCTGGAAAAAACTCTATGGGTCTGATCTAAAACATCTTCGTAATCTTGAAAAAAATGATCTATCATTATTTTTACCATTGTGTTTCTTCTATGGATGGTCTTTTTTATACTGGCCACCGATATGGATAATACCAGCCAGTTCACTAAAAACATGGGAAGAAGAACCATTAAAATAAGTCTATGTAATAAAAGCTGCCTTATACTTGTAATTTTCAAAAGAACCTCCCATCAATTTTTATTTTAAAAGTATCACTCAAAACTCATTGTTTTATAGATCAATCTTTTTAAATTTTTTATTTTTTATCTGAAATATAGAAATTTCCTTTTCCCGGTCACCATATCTGTCGAATTTTCCAGGCTTTAGGAAAAATTTATTTGATCCAGGCGATAAAATTTCTTTTTTTAGCTCCTCACTGCTCATATTTTTATCCCTCTTGAGAGCAGCCGAAAGAATATTCAGACCCTCATAACCATAAAGAGAGGCAGCGTTAATATTTTTATTAAAATTTTCCTGATATTTTTTCTTAAACCTCTGAAATGCTTCACCTGAAAAATTTTCATCGTAATCATTTATAAAGTATGTCCCCTCTATATATTTCCCCCCATAAACTATAAAATCTTTATGAAATCCCCAGTCGGAAGAAAGGATAGGTATATCGATATCCAGCTGCCTTATATTTTTAACCGTTTCTGCAGCATCCATGGGGCTTTCAATTAACAATACTCCGTCTATTTTATCTTTTATCCCGGGGAAATAAGACTCCACTGGATCATTCATCGTTTTAATATAGACGTTATTTGCATCGCTATCATCTGTTAAAAAGTTTTCCAGGTATACATTTTTAAATGAAGATGCAAGAGTATTATTTTCCCCGCTGTAAATTATGAGAACCTTTTTCATATTGAAGTGCTCTTTTGATATTTTTGCTGCAAATGCTGCAATGTTTCCTTCTGAAGAGATCAGTCTTATAAAATAATCATCTATTCCTGAAAGTTCAGTACTTGAAGCTGTAGGGCTTATTGTCAGCATCTTTCTTTCAGTTCCTATTTTATTTATGACCAATGCCATCTTAGATGTTAGTGGACCTATTATAGCCGCAACTTTTTTATCTATGAGTTCGTGTGCAGCTTTTTTTGCAGTCTCTTCATCATGCTTATCATCCCTTATTATCAGATTGATCTTTGGCTGGTAAAATTTCTGTTTTTTGTTAAAATCTTCTGCAGCCATCACTACACCATTTAATATATCGGTTCCCTGATCTGAGTATTTTCCCGACAAGGTGCTGATAACCCCTATATCTATACTTTTTTTATTCCTAAGTACAGCCCCTGAAATTACTACTATTATTAAACTTATTGCTATCAAAACCCAATACATCTTTTTCATCAAAATCCTCCATACTGCATTATTTTTTTAACCTAAAAAATCCTCTATAGTTATAAACGATTACATAATGTACCACTTAAATAAAAGATCTCCTTCATAGAAAAATATATTGGAGTTTTACTTTTGCAGCAGGTTTAGCTGATTTTTAATAAAGGATTATTAAGAAATAGAAGGTAAAATCCTATATAAGAAACATAACCTAGAGTTTAAGGGAGGTGAGTCAAGATGAAGAAATTGCTTTATATCCTTCTTCCTGTGATCTTAATTATCCTGGGATATTTTTTATACACTACTGAATTTTGGGAGCCAAAAGGATACTATACAGAGACCAATGAACCCAGTGTTGAACAACTTAGAGATAAACTTGAAACAGCTAAGGAAGATCTCCGAGAGAAGGGGAAATATAACTGCTGTATTCAAAACGACTGTTCTTGGTGTGCAATTTATTTGGGATACTGTATCTGTGCTGATCTTATTGTTACAGAGGGAAGGGAACAATCATGCCCAGAGTGTGCTGCTGCATGGAATAGAAAATTGGGGAAAACCCCAGGGGTAGATCCAGATGCAATAGAGGTTATTACCTTCGGGGTATACGGCTTTGAAAATGAAGGTGAACCTTACCCCAATATAGAGGAAGATCATTCCGATGAAGACGTTTCACCCCCTGAAGAGAAGAAAAAACTTGTTCCATGAAAAAATCCAGGAAAATAGGAAAAAAGATATAATTTTTTAATTTAACTTCCAAAAAGAGGTGAATTTATATGTTTATGTTTAAAAGTATTCATTGGCTGACAAACCCTTTCACTCTTATGTTTATAACAATTTATACAGGCCTGATTTTAGGAAGAATTTTAAAAATCGGAACTTCAGGTACATTATTTTCTGGGCTGGGAATAGGGTGGTGGATAGTTAAAATAGCCCATAATATGGTAGATACTCAGGGACCAAATACTTCTATATTTGAATCCCTGCTAAAGGTCAGCGTTATAGATAAAAAGTTTTTTACTTTATTTTTAATTCTTTTTGTAGCTACTATTGGGCTTTTGGTGGCGGATAATATTGCCGTTATAGTTAAAAAATACGGAACCAAGTTTATTGCTTTAGGGTTTCTAATTGTATTCATAGGAGCCGGAACAACTTATGTTCTTACAACTGTGATCAAAAAAATAAATCCATATGAAGTTTCAGGGGTTTACACAGGAGCTCTAACCAGTTCCCCCGGATTAGCTGCAGCAATTGAAGCATCCAGGGAGCACGCTAAAGAATGGGCTGAAAAGTATCCTTCTCTTAGTCAACAAAATAAAAAAAGAATTCTTAATATACTGGACCCTAAGGGGACATTGACACCTATAAACACTTCTTCATTATCTCCAGATCAAGTGAATGCTTTTATTCTTGATGCTGAATCTAAAGTTGGAATTGGATATGCTGTGGGGTATCCATTTGGAGTTCTTATGGTGATATTAGCCATGAAATTATTTCCAAAAATATTTAGATTGAATTTAGAAAAAGAATACAAAGAATTTAGAAAAGAAATGGATGAAATAAAAAATACAATAAAAATTAAATATATTGAGCCTGTAAGATTTGATACTCTGGCATTTTTTTTTACATGTATTACAGGATATACACTTGGAATGATAAAAATTAATTTAGGTCCCTTAGGATATTTTAGTTTAGGTTCTACAGGGGCAATTCTAGTTACTTCTACTTTTTTAGGATATATAGGAAAAATAGGATTTATGACTTTTAGAATGGATAAAAAAATTATCGGGGTAATAAGCGAAATATCCCTTACATTTTTTCTTTCTGTAGTTGGATTAAGATATGGTTTTGCCACTATTAATTCCCTTATGGGAGATGGTATTTACCTGTGTTTATTCTCCATCCTTATAAGTCTATTCTCTATGTTTATAGGTTTTGTGGTAGGTAAGTATGTTTTTAAAATCAACTGGATTATGCTTTCGGGAGCTATATGTGGAGGGATGACCTCTACTCCTGGACTGGGTGCGGCTGTAGATACAATAGGTTCCGATGATCCGGCTGCAGGGTATGCCGCTACCTATCCATTTGCTCTATTTGGAATGGTATTATTTACAATAATTTTACATAAACTAATTTAAACTTGCTGCAAAAGGAAGTGCTAAAAATTAAAACTCATATCCTAAGTGCATATAACTCAAATTGAACTAAAAAAGAGGATCCTTATACAGACAAAGGTTAGCATGAATGGTTTATTATTTTTTTTACTCTGACCTGATCATCGTCAGTAACATTTTTAAACATTAGGAGATAAATTATGAATATAAAAGGACAGTTTAATACAGCTAAGGTTTTTATTGAAGACCTCGAAGACGATTGTATCCAGCAGATTAAAAAAATCTGCGATTTGAAAATCTTTTCTAAAAATAAGATAAGGGTTATGCCCGATGTTCATTCCGGTAAGGGATCGGTTATCGGGTTAACAATGGCCTGCTCTCCTTCGCCTGATTTCGTGATTCCAAATATTATAGGTGTAGACATAGGCTGCGGAGTCACGGTTTTAGAACTTGAAGATATTGAGATAGACTTTAGTTCCCTGGACAACTTCATAAGGAGGGAGATCCCCCACGGCCACGATGTTAATAAAAGCTGGAAGGAGGAGAATTTTTCCCGTCAGTTCATAAAAAAAATTCAGCTCCTTTCGGATAAAACCAATACCGATTTTGACAGACATATGTCTTCCGTCGGATCCCTGGGATCTGGAAACCACTTTATAGAGGTATCCAAAGACCGCAGGGGGCAAAAATATCTTCTGGTCCACTCAGGATCGAGACATCTGGGACATCAGACGGCACAGTACCATCAAAGGGTTGCAGAAAGACACTGCAGCGAGGAGGTTCCCCGAGACTTAAAATATCTGGAAGGAAAAAATGTTTCTGAATACCTGGAGGATATGAAGATATGTCAATCCTTTGCCACTCTCAACAGACTTTTTATGGTCTTGAGGATTGCCCGTCACCTTGATCTTGACACCTCCTATATATCGTATATAAAAAAAGGGATCTCCCTGGCTCTGGATGGAAGACCACTATATCTTCTGGGTAAGGAGGTTCCCCTCTGGGAATCTGTCCACAACTACTTTAACTTTGAAGACTATGTCCTGCGAAAGGGGGCGGTATCTGCCCACAGGAAAGAAAAACTTATCATCCCCCTTAATATGAGGGATGGATCTATAGTAGCAAGGGGAAAGGGAAGTCCCGACTGGAATTTTTCAGCACCCCATGGGGCAGGGAGAGTTCTCTCCAGAAGAAAGGCCAAAGATCTTCTGAATATGGATGAATTCAAAGAGAGCATGAAAGAAATCTACACCACTTCGGTATCCCGCGGTACTCTGGATGAAGCTCCCAAGGCATACAAGTCCAAGGATGAAATTATACCTCTTCTGGACCCATGTGTAGAAATCATCGATGAAATAATTCCCCTCTATAATTTTAAGGCATAGAAAATAATAGAAAGTAAGAGCGGGCTTCTCCTGGGAAGCCCGCTCTTACTTTTAAATACTGATCATTGAGTATACTACACCGATAAAACCAATTAATGTAAATAGACTCACTAATTTAACCGCCATCTTACCCTGATTTTCTACGGCATTACCAAACATACCAAATACAAGGGGATGTACCAGGAATGGCATTGCAAAAATAAATGCTATCAATCCGGCTGCACTTTCTCCAAACATACCTCCCTGGACTGCTGCAAATAACCCAAAGTGAGATAAGGCAGAAGACACCGCTATGGAAACCTGTTCCAAGGGCATGCCCGCCATATTTAACAGGGTAAAACTTGAAAATACAGCTATAATCTGCCATCCGAATGAAAACTGCATGAGACCCTTTATCTCCTCAGCATCATCTTCATTGGAATTTCTTAATGTCTTTATAGAAAGAGCTGTTAATATTATTCCTGCAATAACAAGAGGTATAACCCACCCGACAATTATACTGCCTCTTTTTGCACTGGCTGCTAAGATAGAAAAGACAAAGATATGTCCGAAAAATGGTACGTTAATCATTATTGGAGCTCTTGTTGCTGCCTTTTCTCCAAGGTCTCCACTGGTACATGCACCAGTCAGCCCTGAGTGTGACAGTGCTCCTGCCATTCCAGGGGCTATATTATTCACATGATTTACCTTCCCTAAAAATATCAGTATTGCCATTCCTGCAAACATCCAGAATAACTGTCCTGAAAATCCGTAGATCATGACATTTTTAACTCCCGATATTTTAAATGCTTCTCCCATTCTAGAACCACCGACTAAAAAAGTACCAGCCAGTACAATTGGAACTCCTGCAAATAAAAGGGAATTAATTGTAGGTCCGAATTTCCAGTTAGATAATAACATCCCCAATGCAGCAGATATAATCATTGCGAAGAAAATCTGAGGAAGAGCAATGATAGGCTGGATTAATTGGGATATCCTAAGGGATAAAATTAAAATTCCTAAAATTGCAATTATTTCAATGAATCCGCTTCTAATATAACTTTGTTTATGTGATATTTTAGCCTTGTTATCGATAAAAATTATTGACAGTACAATACTTAAATATGCTAATAGAAGATATGAATTTTCAAAAACGTTCTTTCCGGAAGATCCGACAAGTAAAATTTTAATTGTTTCTATCCCTATTAAAATGAAGAAAGCCCTGATTAAGAAAAATAATTGTGTACTGTTTGTTCCTAATATAACTTCCTCTTTAGAAGGAATCATAATTTCCTCGGCACTGAGCTTTTCTTTAAAGAATATCTTTTTTATCTCCTGTCCGCCTACAAAAAATGATGCAATCAATGCTATAATGGTGGTTTTACTGGCCAATACTATCATTGGAAATTCACTGAGCCCCGGTGTTGCCACCTGACTTTTTACCATTACAAATCCCATAACCAATCCAAATACAACAATAATAAGTATAGACGAATACTTAGTTCCTGCTACAACGGTTCTTGAAACCAAAATCATTGTAATTAAAATTATCATTGTTAAAAAAAAATGATTTAATGCTGAGATGTGCGAAATTTGACTTACTAAATAATCCACTTTTGTTCCCCCTAGTTTTTTGTTTTATGCTTAAAAATCTTTTTTCATTTGATTTTCAAGATCCATTATAAAACAAAACATAACTAAAGTCAACCATAATGTTCTATTTGTATGTACTTATATACAGAAAGTGTGTTGAAACGGTTTTAATATTGATTTTATATATTGTACCTATGAACAAAAATGATATACCTCTGGCAGACCTTTTTCATCGTTATTAGAAATACCTTTTTAAACTTAATATTGAATTAAAAGTTAACTAAACGTGAATAAAGGCGTGGATTTTGTTCTATTTATATGTGCATATATGCGGGAAATGTATTAAAATAATTTTTTCATTTGTTTAATATATAAAAATTATATTTTAAAATAATATATATTTTATAAATGTTACCTATTATTGTTATTAAATATAACATCCCGGCAGTGATCTACTCAGGGTACTACTAAAATTTCTGTCACGAATTACACGAAGGATATGCTTTACTGCTACAACACAGAAGTTTTTTTATTTTTAAATTAAGACCTTCAATCTGAAGTTTATAGTTGTTGAGAAAAAATATAAAAAGACACTCCTAAGAGTGCCTGAATATAATAAAATTTTTATGTGATTTTTCCTTTAAAAATAATAGACTAGAAGATCATTGCCCCAATTACACCAAATATTACAAGGGGTATATTAAAATGCAAGAAAGTCGGAACGCATGTATCCCAAATATGGTCGTGCTGATTATCTGCATTGAGACCTGCAGTAGGACCTAATGTACTGTCGGAGGCAGGGGATCCTGCATCACCAAGTGCTGCTGCTGTACCTATAAGTATTGCAGTTGCAAGGGGACTAAACCCTAATTTTAAGCAAAGGGGTACATAGATAACTGCGATAATAGGAATTGTTCCAAAGGAAGTTCCTATCCCCATGGTGATGATCAGCCCCAGGATAATCATTATAAGGGAGGCAAAAAATTTACTTTCACCGACAATTCCTGCTGTCACATCAACCAAAGCCTGGACTCCTCCGGTTTCTCTGATTACCGCTCCATAACCTGAGGCAACCAGCATTACAAAGGCAATGAACCCCATCATATGTATCCCGTTGTTGGTTATATCATTGAGGCTGTTCCATTTTATGGCCCTGAAGATTACCATTATTCCCAGACCTACAATTGCACCCAGAGGCAGAGAGCCTATAGTTAACTGGATAACCAGGGCTGTTCCTGCCCCTAGTAAGGCAGCAAAATGTGATCTTGTAAATTTAATCTCTTCATCGTCAATAAGGTCCATTTCAGAAAATTCTGTGATTTCATATTCCCGGGGTTTTCGATAACTGATAAATATTGCAACCAAAACACCAACTACCATTCCTAGAGCCGGGAAAGCCATTCCTTCCCAGATTATTGATTTAGAAATTTCCATTCCATTTGCTGTCATTTGATCAGCAATAATTCCATGAAATATCAGTCCAAATCCCACAGGCAGTGCAATATAAGGTGCTTTAAGACCAAAGGTAAGAGCACAAGCTGCTCCCCTCCTGTCAATTTTCAATATATTCATAATTTTTAATAATGAAGGTATAAGAATTGGTATAAAAGCAATATGAACCGGTATAAGGTTCTGCGATAAGCAACTGATGAATGCAATAATAATTAGCAGTACAGCCCTTTTCCCCTTTATTGTCTTGGCGATTTTTTTAGATAATAATGTAGCCAGGCCGGTTTCGTGAATTGCTGTAGCCAAAGCTCCAAGCAATATATAACTAAGTGCCGTTTCAGCATTTCCTCCCATCCCTCCTACTAAGATACTCATAACTTCATTTAGAGGTATACCCGATAGAAGCCCTCCAAATAATGCAGCTATAATTAGAGATAAGATGACATTCAAGTTTAGAAGACATAAAACACTCATCAAGATAACTGATAATAAAACTGGGTTTGTTAACATAAAATTTGTTCCTCCTTTTTCTTTGCTTTTATATGGTGATATAAAAGTAATGTAGAAATAATATAGCAGTACCATATATCTGCTACATGAAATGATATACTATTACCTAAAAAAATACAACTTTAAAGCAAATTTTTGAAGGTTACTGCTAGATCATAGGAGCTTTTTCTTTTAAATCCTTTGAACGCGGATCTCTTTGAGATACACAGAAAACCCTTTAATCTACGCAGATTAAGAAAACCTGTAAGCTTTTTCTGTCACGAATTTAAAATCTAACTCTTCCTTCCTATGGAGATTTCATGAGTATCAAAATCAATTCTAACTTTAGAAAGAATTTTAAATATGAATCTCAGATCAGAGAAACCTAAGTAATAATAATTAGAACTTTTGAATCGAAGTTTATAGTCGTTAGGCTTCAGCGGTACTGTTTCTACAATGACGATTGTGACTTACTCCACTAAGACGAATAAAAAAAGTAGCCTAGGCTACTTTTTTTTTACTATCACATTGAGCCAAAATTCATCTCCCCTGTCCGGTCTCACATCTGCTGTTTTCCAAAATTTTTCAACACTAAAAATATCCAGAGAATCCAAAAGTTTTGAGAAGGTATCTTCCGTATAGTTGGAAAAATGTCTTCCTCCCCTTTGAACTTCCCCTTCTCCATATTTAAAGCTCATATACATAATCCCCCCGTCTTTGAGGGCTTTATGAGATTTTTCTAAAACTTTTGCCATCTCATCTTTTTTTATATGAAGGATGGAAGCGCAAGCCCAGATCCCGTCAAATTTTTGCTTAAAATCCATCTGACGCATATCCAGTTTAATGACTTCTTTATTTAAATAATCTCCTGCCATCTTTACCATCTCATCTGAATAATCAGCCGAGATCACTTCATAACCGTAGTTGGAAAAGTAGTGGGAATCCCTCCCGCTCCCGCATCCCAGATCTAAAATTGTATCTCCTTTTTTCAGGTAGCTGTTGAATATCTTATAGGTCTCCCCCATATCCGCATCTACAGTATTTTCAAAAAAATCTACTGCATTTTCATTATAAAATTTTACCGACATTACTCCTCCCCGTATTTTCGCTTGAAATAACTTGTTTTCCTGTATTCCAACCTGTCTTTTATTTTTTTAATAATTTCTTTGTTATCTTTCAACATCTCATAAAGTTTTTTGTTGAGATAAAAGACCCTTTTATCCCCGTCATAAGTAAAAAACTGACTGCTGCTCTTGGATAAAAATTTAATCGGATTCTCAACTGCTAATTTCTCGAAATCCTTGATATTCCATGTATCCCAATTTTTATGTTTTTTATTGTTTAAATCTTTCCCGTGTAGTTTGTTGGAATAAAATTCTGAAAAATTCTCCCCAATAGTCGTTGAGGAAACTTCTCCTATCGGTTGTTCTCCTTCAATAAAACTAAGGAGTGTCGGGATCTTGTAAGATTTGGTCATGGCAGTTTTTTCCAAAAAGCTAAGAAAATCTTTTCCAATATTAATTTTCCACATCTTTAATTCATTTGGATCAGCTCTCTCTATATCCACTAAAAAATTCAGCCATGATTTAAAAGTTTTGATATAGATATCCACAGGATATTTTCCGCGTGCCTCTACATCCATCATTGAAGGTATTTTATTCAGCTCACTTTCCATCCTGAAAAATTCATGGATCAATTTTTCTTTCAGGGGTTCTTTCTTAACCCTTTCCTGCTCCAGGTAATCGATTAATTTCAGATCAAAGTTTGCCTGACACCCCTGGGGAAGATCCATATCGATAGCAGAACCTGTTTTCTGTTTGGGATCTTTAGGGTTATAGTTCCCTGTTAAAAACAGAGGTTTCCAGTGGCTTCCCTTGTAATTTCCCACAAAATCCAAAACTCTCAATTTATCCTTTCCCTCACTGGTTCGAAGTCCGCGGCCCAGCTGCTGGATGAATATAGTATAGGAGGTTGTAGGTCTTAAAAACATCACAGTCTCAATATCCGGAATGTCCACCCCTTCATTGAATACGTCTACCACAAAAATTAATTTTAAATCTCCCTTTCTAAAATCCTTAATTATCTGAGTTCTATCATTCTTGGAAGTTTCTCCCAAGATACTTGCACACCTTACCTTATTTTTTTTAAAATACTCTTCCATATGTTTGGCGTGTTTTACACTTGCACAAAACCCGATGGTTTTATTTTTTCCATAGGTTTTATATTTTTTTAAAATCTCTTCACTTCTATCTTCGATCATCAGCTTATTTTCCAATGCTTCCAGATCATACTTCCCGCTTCTCCAGGGGATGGAGCTGTAGTCAACATCGTCGTAGATTCCGTAATATTCAAAGGGAACCAGCCATCCGTTGTTTATCCCCGTTCTAAAATTACATTCATAGGCGATATTGTAGTCACAGATCTCATATATATCCCCGTTGTCTGACCGATCCGGGGTAGCTGTCAGACCAAGCAAAAATTCAGGTTCAAAATAATCTATCAGCCTTCTGTATGTTGGGGCATCGGCATGATGGAATTCATCTACTATAATATAGTCAAAATGATCCTTAGGAAAATATTCCTCATTTAAATATCTTTTCTTACCCAGTGTCTGGATAGTTGCAAAAAGAATATCCCCATCCATTGATTTTTTATCCCCTGTAAAAAATGCAGCGGTCTTACCTTTATGCACACTTAAAAATGAAAGTCTGGCCTGTTCCAAAATTTCAATGTTATGAGCTACAAACAATATTTTTTTATAGTTCAGTGAATCAAAGGCTCCTAAGTAGGTTTTTCCAAGTCCGGTGGCAACAGTGACCATAGCTTTTGTATGCCCTTCCTCCCTGGTTTTTGAAAGTTCATAGAGGGCAGGTATCTGAAACTTTATTGGTTCTAAGTCCAATTTTGGAGGAACTACGTCAATTATATCTTTATTTTTTCTATATGTCTGCTCATATTTTCTGAGCCATTCCAGGGTCAATAACACACTATTTTTCTCGTATAATTCTTCAAATTCATTCAAAAATTCATAATATTCTTTTTCATGAGAACTTTTTTTAAAGGCATAGTTCCACTCTACTCCGCTCATCAATGCAGAATACGAGATGTTGGAAGATCCGACTAAGACTTCACCCTCGCCGTTTTCGTATTCAAAAATATAGGTTTTAGGGTGAAAAGAAATACTGGAGTTATTAAAAATTTTTATATTTTTATCTTTTTCAAAAACTTCGTAGAGTCTGTATAGAGCATTGGGCTCGGTTATATTTAAATAATTGCTGGTAATTATTTTAATTTCTTTCCCTTCTGAGCCGGCTTCTTTTATGGTTTTTATCAGGAGTTTCATTCCGCTGTCCCTGATAAATGAAACTATAAAATATATTTTTTTGGCTTTTTTTATACAGTGCTGTAATTTAGGTAAGATCGGTTGTTTATGTCCTGTAAATACTGCTCGATTTTCCATTATTCACCTCTATTAATTCAGATATTTTATAATATTGTTTTCAGTAAAATTATAGCATATTTTATATACGAACAATCAGAGTTTTTAACAGGCATTTAAAAGCATAGAAAAAGAGCTCCTAAATCAATTTTAGGAGCTCTTTTTAATTCCTGCTATACCATCCCTCCAACGAGATCCTAAAACCTCCTTAGGCTGAATTAAGAGCAATGTAATGGAGCGTCATTATGGTAGCTAGCATATGAAAGATTATCTTATGATTTCCTTCCTATTCAATTTGTCCATCTTTATAATTTAATTTAGATTTGATTTGCCCGTTTTCGTAATAGTTAATAACTTCCCCATTTAGTTTTCCATCTTTGTAATTTTCTTTAGATTTGGCTTGTCCATTATTGTAATAGAAAATCCTTTCCCCATTTTTTAATCCATCTTTATAATTTTCTTTAGATTTGGTTTGTCCATTTTCATAATAGACAACCCTTTCCCCGTCTTCTTTCCCGTCTTTATAATTTTCTTTAGATTCGATTTGCCCATTTTCGTAATAGGCGATAACTTCTCCATCTTTTAATCCATCTTTATAATTTAATTTAGATTCGATTTGCCCATTTTCGTAATAGGCAGTCGTTTCCCCATTTTTTAATCCATCTTTATAATTTCTTTTACGTTCGATTTGTCCATTTTCGTAATAGCCAATAACTGTTCCTGTGTATGGAGTTTTTTTATTTATTTTATAATACACACCATTTCTGTTTTGTAATTGCTCTTCATTAATTGATTTCCCATAACTCATTAAACTTATAATAATTATTAATATTAATAATATTTTTTTCATTCTCCTCCTCCTTTTTTTAAGTTTAACTTTTAATTTCTATCTTTAATTATTAACAACCTCCTTGGATATTTAATTTATCATGTTGCCATTTTATTTTTTATAATATATATATATTATACTCCATTTCCTTTTTATAAAAAAAATACTAAAAGATTGTGAATTGAAAAATATAGAACATTATTAAAACCTCTAGAGAATATATTATCAAGTATTTTACTCATTATTGTATTTTTAATTGTTAGAAAGAATATCGCAGACAAAAATTGGAAAACTACTAACAGAAAAGGACGTTAAATTTATAACGTCCTTTTAAGCTTAATTTTATTAATTTTTTAAATAAAGGCCACGCAAAAATTATTTCAACGACACCTAATCTTCTAATTCCCTGTGACATTTCATCTTTTCAATAGATCCATAATCTTCACTATAATTACTGATGATTTTTAATATTTCTACTCCATTATTCATCCTTGCTATACGTTCCGGAGTTCTTTGGGAATTATTTCTTATATTGAAATCTGCTCCATAATCTGAGAGAATCTGAAAAATTTCGATATTGTCTATCTCTGCTGCAATATGGGCAGGTGTTTCACCTTTTTTATTTCTGGCATTTATATCCGCTCCTATATCCGCTAAAACATCAACCCCGTAAACATTTCCCATTTTTACAAGTTTATGAAGAAATGTATTTCCCTCTTCATCTCCAGCATCTAAAGTTTCAAAGTCAAAATTTTTCAAAAAATCATCTAAATTTTCTTCGTTTAAATATTTTAAAATTTCCATAAATTCTCCTTAAAGTTCTTTACACATGAAAACAGTGTATTTTAATTTTCTATCAGTCTGTATAGGGAAAAATCCTCTTTTGCTATGAAATTTAATTGTATTTTCAAATTTCAAACTCTCAATATATACCTTATTAAATCCCAGTTCCTTTAAAAATTTTTCTCTTAAATCGCATATCTTCTGAGCAAATCCCCTGCCCCTGTAATTTTTACCTACGTTTAAAAGTTTTGCTTCGGGATTTCCATCTCTCATGGCGATGCTTCCGCAGGCTACCACCTCATCCATTTTATTTTTAAAATAGATAAGCAGTCCTTTTTTACTCCTCTCGATAATTGCTTCGGGGGTTCTCGTGGATACAAGTTTCTCTATTTCATCCTTGGAATATTCTCCCTCATTACTCTTTCTGTAATTTTCAGTAACGAGGCTGCAGATTTTTTCTGCCTCTCCATAGGAAAGGTCTTCAATTTTTTCCCCGAAATTATTTAAAAAATGGATGCTGAACTCCTCTGGAAGTTCTTTTGTATGATTTTCTACAATTTTATTAAATTCTTCTTCCAGGTTATTTATTATTTCTTCATAATGTTCCCCGCTGTTTTCATCACAGAAAACCTTTTTAATTTCCAGGGCATAGGTTATTGTCTGAGAAGAAATTTCTGTAATAAATTTCAAAAACTGCCCCTTCCCCTTGAAGATATCATTTTCTGCAGTATAATTTTCATGCCCTTCTATTTCCATTTTTGATAAAAGACCCAAAAATTTATCTATATCCTTGGAAAATATATCCCTTGGAAGTTCTGTTGTCCCCAGATTAAACAGGGGGAGATTTCTTCCTGCATAGGCATCCCTCTTGTGGTTATAGGAGTGGATATCATAGACATAGATCTTTTCATACATAAATTCCAAGGCCTTAAGAAGTTCTTCTACCACTGAATAAAACTCATTATACTTGGCCAGAGACCCTTCTTTTTCTTCCTCAGTAAGTTCTGTATTCCAGACTTTTTTCCCCCATGCATCCTCATAGATACAGCTGTCTTTATCTCTGTTAAGATCATATTCATATCTGCTGTCCAAAGCTATTATTTTTATGGGGAAATTCTTTATAAATGTATCTGTATAGGGATCTTCCTCCTGCCATCTTTCAAATTCCGAAAGGATGCACTTAGACCGGATCTCCTCCCTCAGCTTATGTCCTGCATGGATAGCTCCACCCATATAAGGTACGTAGCTTTCCACCTCTATATAGAAACCTTCCGACTCAGAAATTCCTTTAAAAGTTCTAAAGTTTCTGATATTGTCAATAATTTCGCTAGTCCTCAATCTTTCCACTGAACACCTCTTTTTTAAATAATCTTCTTCTGTTGAGTCTGAATTCTTTCACATTGAAAAATTCCTCTATCTCATGAACCTTTTCCTCTACAAAATCTATAATATTTTTTTGGATCTTATTTTTACTCATTTTATTGATATTTACTATTCCTCCGGGACTTTGAACATTGACCTCGATGAGTTTTCCGGCAATAATATCAAGGCCGACTAGATAAAGCCCGTCCTGGACAAGTTTTTTTCCTATCCTTCTGCACATCTTCAGATCATGGTCTGTAAGTTTATACTTTTGGGCAGTTCCTCCGGCATGTATATTGGATCTGTTATCCGTTTCCGACGGTACCCTTCTGTAAGCTCCGATGGGCTCGCCGTTTAACATCATTACCCTTACATCGCCATTTTCAGCTTCAGGGATATACTCCTGCACAATCACATAGTGCTTGCCGGTCTTTCCGTTTATATAAAAATCCAGAAGGGAACTCAAGTTTTTGCTGGCACTTTTTTCAATGACGATTACCCCGCTTCCTCCATAACCGTCAAGGGGTTTTAAGATCATTCTTTCCTCAGTTGATTTTTCTATTATCCCCTTTAAGTATTCGGTATTTTTTGATACATAGGTTTTTGGAAGAAATTCATCCTCCGGATCATGAAAAGTAGTTGTGTAAAGCTTGTTGTTAGCTTTTCTGATACCGTCTATATCATTTACTATAAAGACCTCATCCTTAACTGAATCCAGAAAATTAAGCATGATAGAATCTACAGGGGGATCCTTTCTTAAAAATAATGCATCAAATGCATTTATGGGCATCATCTTCTCGTCAAATTCCATCCTTTTGTGGAAACTCGTAAAGCTGTTCAGTGCATAACTTTCTTTTTTTAATACCTTTACAAAACCATAAGTTATATTGTCTCTGATAGTAAGGTTATAAGGGTATAAAATACCCACATTATGCCCCCTTGCACAGCATTCGTGAATCATTCTTAGTGTGGAATCCTTAGATGGATTTAAATTTTCCCACTCATCTATAATAAAACCTATATTCATTTTTACCTCCATAATACAGCATTTATACTGTTAACTTAATTCATATAAAATATAACAAAATAGTCATAAACAACCATATAATATTTTATGCAATCTAAACTAATTATTAGATTAGTATGATATTTTATGTTTTTATAAACAAAAAGTCAATACAATTTTTATGGGGTGTAAAATTTAAAAATAAAAGTCAAATAATGTTGATATTAAGGCTGAAAAAAAAGTTAAAAAAAATCTTTTATTTTTATTTGTTTTATAGTATTATATTTTTGTCTAAAAGAAGAGAGCTCTGAAAACAACCTTAATATTTCAAAGATCGTTATAAGGGGAAAACTTCTTAAATAAATAAAAAAAGGAGAATAGCTGATGAATTTAGAAGAATTAGAGGAAGTTATGACTAAAAGGGATTATGAAAATTATATGGAACTTTGTGAAGAAGATCATGAAAAATTTACACAGGAATGGTTTGAAACAGAGGATCTGAAGCAGGAAATACTTGAAAAATACGGATTGGATAATCCTGAGGATCCATATGAAATTGAATTAAGAGATGACTATGACTATGACTACGATGATTATGAAAATTAAAAGGAATATTTAAAAATTCGAACTTATAACCCTCCTCCTGCACCTAGAAAGATCTAGTTCTGTAGGAGGATTTTTTTTCTCTCCCAAGTGGCTCAAAAATTAGCTGCTCTCTGGCTTAAATTTGCATTGACCCTTCTAGTTTCCCTCAAAATAGACATATTTATGGTATACTTAGAGTAGGGAATAATTTTAAAATTGATAAACGGAGGTAGTTTCATGAATAAAAATGAAATCCTAAAAAAATTAAAAGAAAATAAAAATATTTTTGAAGAATATGGAGTCGAAAAAATAGGATTATTCGGATCTTATGCCTTTGGGAAAGAAACCAGCGAAAGTGATATAGATATTTTAATTAAATTAAAAAAAGACAAAATGTATAAAAACTACTGCAAAACCAAATATTTTTTAGAAGATTTATTTCATAAAGATATAGATTTAATTACTATTAATCAATTTGAACAAGAATATAAAACGAAAGTTGCTAGAGATAATCGAGATAAAATTAGAAAAGAAATATTGGAGAGTGTTATTTATGTCTAGAAGTAAACATTATTATAATTACATTGTAGATATAATTGAAAAAATAAATAGAATTAAATCTAAAATAAAAGATGTTGAATTTGAAGAATTTATTGAAAATAACGATTTACAAGAGATTATTGAATATAACTTAATGATTATAGGAGAAGCTATCTCTAAAATACCTAGCGAAATTTTAGAATTAGAAAAATATTTAAATATTATGGCTAAAAATGAGAACATAGACTAAAATCATCCCCTCCTGCACCTAGAAAGATCTAGTTCTGTAGGAGGATTTTTTTTTATAGTCATAGGTATTAGGGTGTTAAAAAAAATCTTTTATTTTTTAAAATTTTTGTAGGAACTGATTGTTTTTTTTAGTATATAAACAGTGCATAATATTATTTTTAAAAAGGAGCAAAAAATATGAAAAAAATTGTTTTTTTATTTTTTATTTTATCTTTTATGTCATTTAGCTCATTTACCCCGTTCAACCATAAAAAATATAACTTTACCCTGGAGAAGATCTCACTTTTAAATATTGATTTAAGTGAAACAATCGGCGGGAGAAAATATTTTGAGGGAGTTGTTAAAAATAATACGGATAAAAAAATTTTAAAGGCAGAAGTTACTGTTATGTTTAAAGATAAAGATACCCCGTATAGTGTTGTGGGGAAAATGAACTTCTATAACTTAAAACCCAAAGAAAGCTCTACTTTTTCCGGGCAGAGTGTTTATGTGAATAATATTCAGGGGGAAGATTTCAGAGTTAAACTCAGTGAAATTATTATGGAAAAATAATGGTTTATAAAAAAAGGTTCTCAGAATATTTATTCTAAGAACCTTTTTATTTTTTAGATGGTATGGTGCTCATTTAATATCTCTGTAGAATCTTTTAAAATGTCCAGGTACTGGGCGATATTATAGGAATATGGGTTTGCCAGATTACACTTTGCCAGCTTTCCTCTGAATTTGGAGATGGAATCATAGTTGTTTTTATCCATCCATTGTGACAACCCTAGCAGAAGTTCTTGCACTACATCCTCATTATCTTTGTAAAAAGCGCTTACTATTTGGACTGCAGGAGCTCCCACAAGGATCATTTTAATTATATCATCGCTGGTTATTATCCCTGTTCCTGCACAAATATCCGCCTCTATATTTTTAAAGGATGTCCCGATAAATTTCAGAGAGTGGCTGTTTTCATCCAGGTGGCTGATATTCCATTGAATTTTGAATTTTTCATTTTCCACGTCTATTTCAGGCTCTATGAATTTATTGAACAGCAGAAAACCGTCTGCACCGGCCTCTTGAAACTGCTTTATCATATTCAGGCAATTTGTATAATAGGGAGAAAGTTTCACGGAAACGGGGATCTTAACTGTTTTTCTCACTTCCCTTAGAATATCCACCTGCTCTTTTTCGATCTCACAACTGGTTTTTTCAAAACTCTCAGGGGAGTAAAACAGGTTGATCTCCATTGCATCTACCCCGGTCTCCTCTATCTTTTTTGCATATTCTATCCAGCTGCTTTTGTTTATTGCATTCAGACTGGCTATCACCGGAATAGAAAGATTTTCTTTGAATTCTTTCAACTTTAAGATATGGGATTCAGGTCCGAAATCGTCAATCTTAGATGACGGATTTATCATTTCGGCATTTCTCTCCTCATACTCATTCAGCTCCTCGCTTACCTCTAAATTTTCAAGCTGGATGTCCTTTTCAAAAATAGTTTTGTAAACCACAGCAGCAATTCCGTTTTTTTCCTGTTTTTTCACAAAATCCAAATTTCCAGAAAGAGTGCTTGCACCCATGATAATCGGATTCTTTAATTCAATTCCCATATAGCTTGTTTTCAAATTTGCCACACCTACCACCTCACCTTTTTTATTTATATATCTGTTATACATTTTACTGAAATTCATAAATAATTCCTTTTTATTAATTTCTAAACCACGGATAAAATTTGAAAAACAGGTTTAACAGAGGTTTTAGGGAATTTTGTACACTAAGTATGAAGATAAAAAGGATGCGGCACCCCAGATCTGGGGTGCCGCATATCAAGACCTTATAATTTTCTACCCTTATATGTTGTATGTAAGAGAACATGAGCCTTATGCCCGTTAGGTTCCCCTAAGAACTCTTCATATAATTTAATTATTGTGGGGTTTTTATGGGAAGATCGATGCTCCTTATCACTGTCTATGGTATATAGGGCATCCATTCTTTTTTGTTTTGTTTCTCTGGTTTTTTCTATGGGCTGTCCTCCGCCGCCGATACATCCTCCGGTACACCCCATTATTTCAACGAAGGTATAATCCGATTTTCCGGCTCTGATTTCTTCCATTACTTTTTTAGCATTTCCTAATCCATGGACAACTGCTATCTTTATTTCATTACCATTTATATTTACAGCAGCTTCTTTTATTCCATGCATTCCCCTTACTTCTTCAAATTCTAATTTTTCCAGCTCTTCTTTAGTAAGTATTTCATATACACTTCTAAGTGCAGCTTCCATTACTCCGCCACTGGCTCCGAATATTGCCCCTGCTCCCGATGCTATTCCAAATGGAGCATCAAATTCTTCTTCTTCCACATTGGCAAAATCTATTCCCTGGGATTTTATTAGTCTACCTAATTCTCTGGTTGTCAATACAGCATCTACATCTGGGAATCCGTATGAATTCATCTCTTCCCTGTTAGCCTCAAATTTCTTTGCTGTACATGGCATTATTGAAACTGTAAAGATCTTAGACGGGTGAATTCCTAACTTTTCTGCATAATAGGTCTTGGAAATTGCTCCGAACATTTGCTGAGGCGACTTACATGTGGATAGGTGTTCTAACAGGTCTTCCCCGTGTCCTTCTATATAGTTTATCCAACCAGGACTGCACGATGTAATCATAGGTAATTTTCCGCCATTTGTGATTCTGTCGATCAATTCATAACCTTCCTCTATGATGGTCAGGTCTGCTGTGAAATTGGTATCAAATACCTTTTCAAATCCTATTCTTTTAAGACTGGATACTATCTGCCCCTCTGTGATACTCCCGGGTTCTAAATTAAATAATTCTCCTACACTTACCCTTACTGCAGGTGCTATCTGAACTATTACATGTAATTGTTCATCGTCTATTGCAGTCAAAACCTTATCTATACTGGACTTTTCATAGATTGCCCCAACTGGACATACCTTTATACACTGGCCGCAGAATACACACTCTGTTTCATGTAATTTTCTGTCGAATCTAGGTATAAATTCATATTCTGCTCCTCTGTTAGTTGCAGCTAAAACATCTACAT
Source organism: Psychrilyobacter piezotolerans (assembly GCF_003391055.1). Lineage (NCBI taxonomy): Bacteria > Fusobacteriati > Fusobacteriota > Fusobacteriia > Fusobacteriales > Fusobacteriaceae > Psychrilyobacter > Psychrilyobacter piezotolerans. The sequence continues at coordinate 7,483 of NZ_QUAJ01000006.1, read as the reverse complement.
TTTGCACGTCCCTGCAGACATCGGCACATCTTCCGCATTTTATACATTTAGAATAATCTCTTACTATAGAGCAGTTAAAGTCATCTATTTCATGAGCTTCCACTATATTTTCATCTAAACTGTTGTTTGAAATATTAAATCTCTCACACAGGTCCTGTAATTCACAGTTACCATTTCTATCGCATTTTAGGCAGTCCTGGTTATGATTTGCTAATATTAATTCCAAAACACCTTTTTGAGTATCTCTTACAAATTTTGTATTTGTCTTTATCTTCATCCCTTCCGATACCTTTGTAGAACAAGCTGCGACTAAACCGCCCCAGTCATTTTCAACTAAACATATTCTACAATTTCCTTTTACAGTTTGATCTGGATGGTGACACAGGCTAGGTATTTTGATATGTATTTTCTTTGCTGCTTCTATTATTGTTGTACCCTTGGGCACTTGAACTTCTTTATTATCTATTATAAGGTTTACCACTTGTTAGACCCCCCTGGTTTATAATTAACTATGTAAATTTATAATGCCTTTATTTCATCTATAGAACTGCAGAGTTCCGGTGAAAAATATTTTATAGCTGTCAGCATTGCAGTTGCCGCTGTCTGCCCCAATCCACAGAAAGATGCATCTGTCATTATCCTGGAGATTTTTTCTATATTTTTTAGATCTTTAGTTGTTGCAGTTCCTTTAGACATTTTATCCAATAATTTTTTCATCTGTCTTTTTCCTTCCCTGCATGGAGTACACTTTCCACAAGATTCATGGAAGAAGAAATAACTTACCGATTCTAAAAATTTAATAACACTCTTAGTCTCATCAGCCACCAAAATAGCCCCCGATCCGATCCCGAACCCTTCAGCTTCCAGATCTTCATAGGTATATTTTGTATCGATATATTTTTTAGGCATCAGCGGTCCTGATACTCCGCCTAACTGCAGGAATTTAATATCTTTATCTCCTACGATCCCTCCACCGATATCGTATATTATTTCTCTCAGACTCATTCCAAAGGGAATCTCATATGTTCCCGGTTTCTTTACATTTCCGCAGAGGCTGATCATCTTAGTCCCTATACTTTTCTCAGTTCCGTATTTTGCATAGTTAACAGCACCCATCTTTAAAACGGTTGCAACTATTGCCAATGTTTCTACATTGTTAGACTGGGTTGGTTTTCCCATATATCCTGCAACACCGATTCTTGGCGGTTTCATTCTGGGTCTCCCTGCCTTACCTTCCATAGACTCTATGAGAGCCGATCCTTCACCGCATACATATGCACCGGCACCTGAAAACACCTTTATGGAAAAATCAAATCCTGTACCCAGGATATTTTTTCCCAGGTAACCATTTTCTTCTGCTAATTTTATGGCTTTTCTTATCTTGTCGTGTAAGAATTCATATTCTTCCCTTATATAGATAAAACCTTCCTTGGCTCCAAATGTATATCCGGAAATAGCCAGTCCTTCCAATACCTTGTACGGGTCTTTAACCAATAACTCTCTGTCTTTAAAAGTTGCCGGTTCTCCCTCATCTGCATTACAAAGAACATATTTGACGTCGGCATGAGTTTGTCTTCCGCCATTCCATTTTTTACCTGTAGGATATGCAGCCCCTCCCCGACCGCGTAATCCGGAAATATTCAGTTCATCGATTATGAAATCTTTTCCTTTTTCCAAAGCATTTTTCAATCCCTGGAATCCGCCATTTTCAATATATTTATCTATCTGCTCTACTTTATATGTATTAAAGTTTTCAGTAATTACTTTCTGAGTTCTATTCATGGGTATCACCTCTTAATTTACTCACTATACTTTTTATCTTGCTTTCTGTTAAATTACCGTAGACTACTTTATTGACCCTCATAGCCGGTGAAACGTCACAGGCACCAAAACAAGGTGTATACTCCAGGGTAAACATCTTGTCCTGGGATGTTTCTCCTACCTGAATCCCAAGTTCACTTACCAAAGCATTTTCAATGAGATCTTTATCTGTTATCTCACATACCGTACTGTTGCAAAGTTGGATGAAATATTTACCCTTAGGTTTGTCATTCAATGCAGAAAAAAATGTTATTACCTCATAGATCCTGGTTTTAGAAATTTTCATTTCTGCAGCTATATATTTAGCCATCTCTTCAGAAATATATTTTTCCTCATTAAGTTTTTGTACTTCCTGCAATATAGGTATTAAAGAACTGTCCTTATACTCATATTTTTTTAATATTTTGTTTACGTCAAAAATATCTGCTGTCACTTTTTGCCCCCTTAGTAAAACTCTTTATTTGATTATCTTGCACAATAATTTAAGATTGTAGTTCGATCTTTTTGATTTTAAACGTAGACCGAAATAATTCTTTTTGTAATAAAACAGATTGTTAAGAACGGAAATAAGAGTTAATTTTAGCTTTATTTTAATATTTCCACCTTCTGTTATATACTATGAAAATAAATTTGTCAATCTTAATTATATATTTTTTTAAACTTTTTGTCCTATTTGTTGGTATAAACGGCGAAATTTTTAAGCTTATTTTTAGATAGTGTGAATTTTTACACATGTTAAATAAAAATAAAAAATAAAAGACCATCATTTAGACCAGGTTTATCTGGTCTAAATGATGGTCTTTTTATAAATTAATTTTTTAAAATTTCCTTAAGTTCCATCAAATCAGAGATAGTATAGGTAGGTTCTATCCCTATCTCATTGAGATTCATAGCAGGATTAAACCAGCATGTGTCTATACCAAAATTTATTCCACCCTGGATATCGGATGTCAGGCTGTCCCCTACCATCAATACCTTATTCTTATGGGTATAGTTAATATTATTTAAAGCATGTTGAAATATTTCCGGATTTGGCTTAGATACTCCTATCTCTTCAGAAACCACTATATCCTCAAAGTATTCTGCAATAACGGACTTTTTTATCCTGTTGTCCTGAACTGCACTGAGACCATTTGTAATGATGGTAAGCCTGTAATCTTTAGTTAAATCTTTAACAAGCTCGAGACTTTCTTCGTATAAAAAAGATGCCTGGGAGAGATATTTCATAAATAATTTTGCAAATTCAGCCTCATCAAATTGGATATTCAGTCTCTCCGACAATCGTTTAAATCTTTCTGTTTTTAGTTTTTTCTGGGTGATAAGCCCGTCCTCAAGTTCCTTCCAGATAGCTGTATTTATTTCCTTATAGATCTTAAAATGATGATTTTCCTGGTATTCTATACCGAAATCAATGATGGTATTTTCAAAAGCTTTCTTTTCGGATTTTTTGAAGTCGAATAAAGTTTCATCTGCATCAAATATTATAATTTCATATTTCATGATAATCACCCCTATAGTTATTTTTTTAATTATAACATGACAACTATTAAAAGGGGAAATTCTGTTAAATTTGATCTCTTTAAGATAAAAAAAAACAAGGATAGCTGTTTTAGCTGATTAAGAGAAGAGTTAGAAGAGATAATTTTTTTAAAAAAATATTCACTGCACCAAAACCTATCTAAATCCCTGAATATATTATATACTTTAAAATAAATTATAAAAAAAGTTGATTTATATATTGATTTTTTATAATGTTTCTGCGATTTTTTTAAGATAGAAAGCGGAAATTATGAAAGATACAGGAGGAAGTTTAAAATGGAAGAAAAGGGTTATGGGTTTGCATTTTTAGCGGGGATTACTTGGGGAACCATTGGGATCATCTCATATTATCTGGGAGAAACGGGAGTCGGCCCCTTTGAAATAACATTTTTAAGGTTATTTTCTGCATTCCTTCCTATGTTTATTTTTTATGCTGTAAAAGATAAAAAAAAATTAAAGATAAAAAAAGAAAATATTAAACATTCTCTTTTAATTGGGATAATAAGCCAGGGTATAATGGGGATAGGAATGTACCAGTGTATTGTCAGAACCTCTGTAACTGTTGGTGTAATCATGTCATGCACAGGTCCGCTTTTTACAGCCCTCCTATCCAGGATATTTTTTAAGGAAAAGATCACCCCCTTTAAAGGGTTATCTCTGACTCTGGGATTTTATGGAGCGTTTTTAATTGTCACAGGGGGAGACATATCAGTTTTAAACACAAATAAAGTTGGACTTCTTATGGGAGCAGTGTCTGGACTGGCCTATGGATTCTTTCCCATATTAAGTAAAAGAATCCCCAAAGGCTCAAATTCCTCGGGGATCCTCATATACAGTTTTTTAATTGGAGCGGTCTTTGTAATTCCCATGCTGGATATAAAAGTTTTAATAGGGGCATTAAGTTTTGAGATGGTAGGATTTTCCCTGATGCTGGGTGTTGTTTCTACCATTTTAGCTTATGTTTTTTATACTAAAGCACTTGAATTTATCAGTCCCACAAAGGCAGCTATTGTATCTTTAGTAGAACTTCCCACAGCTGCTATTATAGGTCATTTGTTCTTAAAAGAATATCTTTATCCTGTAAATATACTGGGAATCTTTATCTTATTGACAGGGGTAATAATTTCTAAAATAAAACTTCCTGCAAGAAAAATCAATTTACATGAGAACTCCTAATTTTAATTAGGAGTTTTTTTCTTTACCTACTGTTTTTATCTACTCTTATCTTAATGAATTTTTAAAATTAAATTTTATCTTTTTTTACAACTTTAAAAGATAGGCTTTCTCCTGCTACACCGACATCAACTGTATCCCCATCTGCCACATCTCCCTGTAGAATAAGCTTGGCTAAGTTGGTTTCTACTTCCCTCTGCAGATACCTTTTAATAGGTCTGGCTCCGAATTTTACATCGTAAGATTTTTCTATAATATAATCTACAGCCTCTGCCGTAAAGCTGAGGTCGATGTATTTATCTTTCAGCCTTTCATTGATCTCTTTTATCAATAATTTTATTATATTTCTTACACTTTCTTTACCCAGTGCTCTAAACACTATGATATCATCGATCCTGTTTATAAATTCAGGTTTAAAACTGGCCTTCAGTCTGTCGGTCACAATTTTTTTGGTGTCTTCCCCCACCTGGGGATCCTCGACTATATACTCACTGCCCAGATTACTTGTCATTATAATAAGGGTATTTTTAAAATTGACAACCTTTCCTTTGCTGTCGGTGAGGCGGCCGTCATCAAGGAGCTGGAGTAAGATATTAAATACATCTGGATGGGCTTTTTCTATCTCATCCAATAATATCACAGAATATGGTTTTCTTCTCACAGCTTCCGTAAGCTGTCCTCCCTCCTCATACCCCACATAACCTGGAGGAGCTCCTATGAGTCTGGTTACAGAAAATTTGTCCATATATTCACTCATGTCTATCCTGACTATATTTCGTTCATCATCAAATAAATTCAAAGCAAGGGTTTTGGCTAAATAGGTTTTCCCCACACCGGTGGGTCCTAAAAATACAAAGGATCCCATGGGTCTGTCCGGATCGTTGAGCCCTGCCCTGGCACGGATAATAGATTCTGAAATGCTTTTTATAGCTTCCGGCTGTCCGATTACCCTGGATTTTATACTGTCTTCCAGATGAAGGATCTTCTCTTTTTCCCCCTCCATCAGTTTATTTACCGGGATACCGGTCCAGGAGCTTAGTGTTTCTGCTATTTCATCTCTGTCTAAGACTTCCTTTACCAGTCTGCTGCTGGTTTTTTTACTGGTCTCCATCTTTTCTTCTTCCGCTTTTAGATCTTTTTCCAGCTGAGGCAGTTTTCCATATTGTAATTCAGCCAATTTTTGTAAATCGGCTTCCCTGTTGGCTTTTTCGATCTCCAGCTTTGCTTCCTCTATCTGTTCCTTTATCTGCTGCACCCTGGTTACATCATTTTTTTCCAGATTCCATTGGGCTTGAAGGACTGATTTTTTATCATTTAATTCAGCCAGTTCCCGCTCAAGGTTATTCAGCCGTTCCAGGCTCCCCTTATCTTTTTCTTTTTTCAGGGATTCTTTTTCTATCTCATACTGCATGGCTTTTCTGGTGAGCTCATCCAATTCTGAAGGCATAGAATTCATCTCTGTTTTTATTTTACTGGCTGCCTCATCGATGAGGTCGATTGCCTTATCGGGTAAGTTTCTGTCTGTGATATACCTGTCACTGAGTATTACAGCCGATACAATTGCACTGTCGCTTATTCGAATCCCGTGATATACCTCGTATTTTTCCTTCAATCCCCGGAGGATAGATATACTGTCTTCTATTGTTGGTTCATTTACCAGGATTGTCTGGAATCTTCTTTCCAGTGCACTATCTTTTTCTATGTATTTTCTATACTCATCTATGGTGGTAGCACCTATTACATTTATTTCTCCCCTGGCCAGCATGGGTTTCAATAAATTTCCGGCATCCATGGCTCCCTCTGTTTTTCCGGCTCCTACAATGGTATGAATCTCATCTATAAAGAGGATAATCTTTCCCTCACTTGCTTCCAGTTCCTTAACCACAGCTTTCAGCCTTTCTTCAAATTCACCTCTGAATTTTGCCCCGGCAATTAAAGCTCCCATATCCAGGGAAAATACGGTTTTTTCCTTTAAGTTATCCGGAACATCCCCTTTTACGATCCGTTGTGCCAGCCCTTCCACCAGGGCTGTTTTCCCGACACCGGGATCCCCGATCAACATTGGATTATTTTTAGTTCTTCTGGATAAAATTTGTATCGATCTTCTTATTTCAACGTCTCTGCCTATGATGGGATCTATCCGGCCTTTTCTGACTTCTTCACACAGATCACTGCCGTATTTATTGAGGACATCATAGACCCCTTCTGGATTTTGACTGTTTACCCTTTGATTTCCTCTGACTTCTTTCAGGGCTGTTTTAAAATTTTCAATATTTATTCCCTCTTCTTTTAAAATTTTATTTTCAAGGAGTGATATAAACAGATGTTCGACACTTATATAGCTGTCCCCCATTTCTTCAGCTGTTTTTTCAGCCTTATTCAGGCTGACGTTCAGGTCTCTGTCCATATAGATATTATTTGGATTAAGAGTGTCAACTGTGGGAAAATGATTGAGATCTTTCTCGATCCTGTCTATCAATGCCGGGGTATTTTTCCCCATCTTTTCCAATAACTTTGGTATAAGTCCGTTCATCTGACCGATTAAAGCCAGGATCAGATGCTCATTTTTTATATTGGTATGCTTATATTTCAATGCAAATTCATGGGCTGCTGACAGTGCTTCTAGACTTTTTTGTGTAAATTTTTCTGTGTTCATCTCCTGACCTCCGTAAATTTTCTTAAAAATCTTACTCCCTTTTTTTTTACTCCATTGAGAATAAAAATCCTTCCCTTTTTTCTTATTTTTTGAAAGGGCGACAGAAGTACGATCTTTAGGTTATAATTAAAATAAAAATATAGAGGCAGAACAATGAACAAAGATTTAGACTAACTATATGAAGTCAAGTAAAAATAATTGATTTTTTTTAAAGTCAAGTTTAAAAAAAATGGCATTACAAAAAAAGGTGCTAAGATTTTAAATTTTTTAAAAGTTAACTGCAGATGAATTTTT